>JAQUOD010000008.1 GCA_028717245.1 Candidatus Omnitrophota bacterium | reverse complement strand
ACTTTAAGAACGAACGCAGCCTTAACCTTTGGATATTTGGCCTTATTAAACACATAAACCTAAGGCCGATTCAACAACCTAAGAGGATGCTTCAATACGAAAGTGCGAAATAATCCTTGCATTACTGTCAAATATAAAAGATTGCGGCTCGTTTTTTTTGTTGTTATAATATAATACTTTAGGGGGGGGAATAGCTATGCTTTTAGAATACTTTAAGATTACGGGTTCTGCGGTAACGCAGATTTTCCTGCTGGCAGCGTTGGGCTATTTTTTAATCAAGAAAAACATCCTCGGCCCGGAAGGCATGAACGCGCTCAGCCGCCTGGCTATCGATATTACGCTGCCGATTTTAATCTTCTGCCAGTTACTGGCGGATTTTACCTTTAATCTCTATCCCCGCTGGTGGCTGATACCCCTGGCGAGTATCGCCGTTACCATAGCAGGGTTGATTGTCGGATTTTTATTCATAGGCCTTGTGAAAGGCCGCCAGCATAAACTGCAGTTTTTGAGTTTAACCGCTTTTCAGAATTCCGGTTATTTACCGCTTGCGCTGATAGCGGCATTGCTGAGCGCCGATAAAGCTTCTGACATGTTTATTTATCTGTTTTTATTCCTCTTAGGATTCAACCTGGTGATGTGGTCAATAGGCGTATATATATTGACTTTTACGCACGCCAAAAAATTTGAACTGGGCAGCTTCTTCAGCCCGCCGGTAATTGCCGCTCTGTCAGGTCTTTTGTTTATATACCTGGGGTTAGATAAATTCCTGCCGCAGGCGGTTTTAAAGCCCATGCGTACAGTCGGCGATTGCACCCTTCCTCTAGCAATGCTTGTGGTGGGAGGAAATCTGGCCTGTATTCATTTGGGCCACATTGATAAGAAGGCGATGTTTTTACTGGTATTAGCAAAGCTGATTATCCTGCCTGCTTTAGGCTTGTGGATAATGGTAAAATTCAGGTTTACGGGATTGCCGGGCTTACTAATCCTTATGCAGTTAGCCATGCCTTCGGCTACATCATTGTCCCTGATTACCGGCCACTATAAAAAGGAAGACCTGCTGATCAGCCAGGGCATATTTGTCAGCCATATTATCAGCGTTTTGACCATACCGCTATTTTTGAGTTTGTATTTTACGCTGGTCATGTTAAAATGAGTAAGCCCATTGCCAGTAATAAAAAGGCGCACAGAGATTATAGTATCTTAGAGACCACAGAATGCGGCATAGAATTAAAGGGGAGTGAGGTTAAGTCTTTAAGGCTGGGCAAGATGAGTTTAGACGATAGTTTTGCCCGCGTCGAGCGTAATGAAGTTATATTATATAATACCCATATCAGCCCCTATGAGCAGGCGAGTTATCTGAATGTTGAACCCACTCGGCCCAGGAAGCTGCTCCTGCATAGAAATCAGATTCGGAAATTAACCGGCCAGGTTACCCAGAAAGGTTTTACTTTAGTCCCTTTAAAGGCATATTTTAACGAAGGGGGTTTTGCTAAAATTGAACTGGCCGTTTGCAGAGGCAAAAAACTTTACGATCGGCGCGAAGATATGAAACGCAGGGAAACGGAAATGGAGATGCGCCGGGTCTTGAAAAGCGGAAGAAAAAGCAAATTATAGTTTATTGAGTTAGTTGAGTTCTTTGAGTTCTTTGAGTTAAACTCTACAAACTCAATTAACTCTATGAACTCAATGAACTAACAAACGGGGGTGAACAGGTCTCGACTTAGGTAAGTCGGGTAAAAGTAGCATGTCGCGGAGGCGAGGTTAGCCGCGTTAACAATCCTTGCACAATATAAACGCAAACACGCAAGTGTCACGTTTAGGAACGATGTTTGAGTCACCAGTAATGGCGGCTCGGATGCCGTTTATTCCAGCCTTCAGCCCTAATTAAGGTTGAAGCCTCTATTCGTCCTGCCTGTGGGATGAAATAGAGCGGCTAAGCAGGCTGGCCTGGGTAAGTTAGCCTTTGGGGCCTAAGGCGAGAGCATAAAAGGCTGCGTTTTGCAAATCCTGCCCTGTAGGAGTTGCAAAGCCAAGTTTAAAATGCGGGGCTAAACATGTAGCGACTTTTATCTGATTATTTAAGGACCCCGGTTCGATTCCGGGCACCTCCACTTAAATTATGAAAATTAAAAAATTATCCATTCTGGTTATTGGTTATTGGTTATTGGTTATTGGTTTATCCGGCTGCGCCACAGTCCCCAGAGGCCAGGTGTTCTCTACCTATAATATCGGCGGCACAGCCTATGTCTCGTTGCTGAATCTGTGTGAATCCGAAGATATAACCTGGGAATATGATACGTTTACCCGGGTAGTCAACCTGTCGAAGGGGGCGCATAATATAGATTTGATGGTAGGAGAGAGGCTCATTCTGGTAGATGGCGTGGGACAATATCTTAAACACCCCGTTGATTTGTATCAAGGCGCAGTAGTCGTGCCCTATAAATTCAAAGAACAGGTTTTGGACTCTTTATTTGGGAAAACTTATGCCAAGCAGAGCGTGCCTTTAACCAGGATAAGGAAGGTCGTTATCGATGCCGGGCATGGCGGAAATGACCCGGGTACTATCGGTAAAAGGGGCTTAAAGGAAAAATATGTCAATCTGGATATTGCCAAGAGATTAGCTAATCTCTTGAAAAACGACGGCCTGGAAGTGATAATGACGCGCTCCAGCGACACGTTTGTCCCGCTTTCGCGCCGGGTGGCGATAGCTAATAATGCAAAGGCAGACCTTTTTATCAGCATACATGCCAATGCCAACCGAGTCAGGAGCCTGAGCGGTTTTGAGGTATATTGCGTTACTACCGCAGTAAATGATTCCAAACGGGCATTAGATAGCGCAAGGCAGGGGGCGCCGCCGGATATAGACAGGTCTTCTTTTGCGCAGTCCCCGTCTTTAAATCTAAAAGCAACAGTCTGGGATATGATTTATACCTCTAACCGCGCGGATGCATTAAGGTTATCCCGCTATGTTTGCCGCACCATAGACAAAAATTTAAACACTAAGGTCCTGGGCGTAAAAAACGGCCCCTTTTATGTTTTGAAAGGCGCGCATATGCCGGCGATTTTAATTGAGGTAGGTTATCTTTCCAATTATAACGAAGAGCGCCTGATTAATAATGGTTATTACCGGCAGCAGTTAGCTGAAAGCATAGAGCAGGGGATACGTAATTATATCAGGAATTCTGCGTTTACGGAGGTTGCCAAGCGATGAAATCAATAGGCGTATTTGACTCGGGCGTGGGCGGCCTGACTGTGGTTAAGGAATTAATCCGGCAGCTGCCTTACGAAGACATCATCTATTTCGGAGATACCGCGCGCGTGCCTTACGGCATCAAATCCAAAGAAACGGTCATCAAATTTTCCATAGAGAATATCCTTTTTTTATTGAAACAGGATGTGAAGCTAATCTGTGTTGCCTGTAACACCGTATCCAGCATTGCCTTACCGGTAATCAAGAGCCATTTTCGCGTGCCTATAATAGGGGTGATTACGCCAGGGGTGCGTGAGGCGGTTTATGCCACGCAGAATAAACATATAGGCGTTATCGGCACGCGCGGCACCATCGAGAGCCGCGCCTATGAAAACGAAATCCGGCAGCTTGACCCGAAAATAAAAGTTACGGCTGTTGCTTGTCCTTTATTCGTGCCCTTTGCCGAAGAAGGCTGGCTTTCAGGCAGTGAGGTTTTAAACGTGGCTAAAAAATATCTTAAGCCCCTGAAGAATGCGCGCGTGGATACGGTCATCTTAGGATGTACGCATTATCCTCTGCTTAAACCGGTAATCAAAGAGGCATTAGGCAGCGGCGTTACGCTTATTGATTCCGCTAAACAGGTAGCTATAGAAGTAAAAAAGATTCTTTCCGCGGAGTGCCGCCTGCTGAATATGGCCCCCCGCAGAGCCAGGCGTAAATTCTACGTCAGCGATAATACCAGGTGGTTCGCTGATGTAGCGGGGAGGTTTTTAGGCACGCCGTTATCCGACGTAAAAAAGGTGAGCAGTGTATAGTATAAAAATCGAATCCTATTTTAGCTCGGCGCACTACTTACGCGCTTACAAAGGTAAATGCGAAGAGCTGCACGGCCATAATTGGAAAGTAGAAGTCAGCGTAGAAGCAGAGAAATTAGATAAAGCAGGCATGATTTTGGACTTTCATGATTTAAAGTTAGCCATAAACATGGCCTTGGAAAAATTAGACCATAAATGTTTGAATCATATCGCTTATTTCCGAAAATTTAACCCTACCTCGGAAAATATCGCGCAATATATCTATAAAAATCTTAAATCAAAGGTGAAGGGCCTTAAGTTAGTTACGGTCTGGGAGAGCCATAACAGCTGCGCCTCTTATTATGAGATATGAAAAAGGCCATAGTCTTATTATCCGGCGGGCTCGATTCTGCCGTAACTTTATATCTGGCTAAAAAACAGAAGTTTCAGTGCCACTGTCTGACTTTTAATTATCATCAACGCCATCGCCGGGAAATTGAGAGCGCCAGGGCAATAGCACATAAGGCAGGATGTGCTATTATAATAGAGAATATCAGTTTACCTCGCAAGGGTTCAGCGCTCCTGGATACGCATCTGCGTATTCCCCGCTTGCATCCGCAGCGTGAGAGGGTAAGCGAATATATACCCACAACTTATGTCCCGGCGAGGAACATCATTTTTTTAAGCTTTGCTTTATCTTTTGCGGAGACGGAAAAGGCAAAGGCATTATTCATCGGTGCGCATAGTGAGGATTATTCGGGGTATCCGGATTGCCGTCCGGCATTCTACCGCGCTTTTCAGAGAGTAATCGACTGCGGGACAAAGGCAGGGGTTGAGCATAAAGGGATTAAAGTAGTTACGCCGTTACTGCATAAAAGCAAGGCAGAGATTATCCGTCTGGGCAGTAAACTCGGCGTGCCTTTTGGCCTGAGCTGGTCCTGTTATCGGGGAGGGGAGTCCCCTTGCGGTAAATGTGATAGTTGCTATTACCGCCATAAAGGTTTTCAGGAAGCCGGGATAAACGATCCGTTAATAACCAGATAGGGATGAGGATAAAAGGAAAAATTACAGAAGTCTTCAGCAGCGTGCAGGGCGAAGGCCTTTATTTCGGCGAAGAACAGATCTTCGTGCGTTTTTTCGGCTGTAACCTTAAATGCAAATTCTGCGATACGCAGTTAGACCGTTTCACGGAATATGAACCACAGGAGTTGTTGGAAGAACTGAAGTTGTATCATGATAATCACCGCACCATATCCTTTACCGGCGGGGAGCCCCTTTTACAGAAATATTTTTTGAAAGAGATGCTCAAGCTGACTCAGAAAGAAGGTTATAGTAATTATTTGGAGACTAACGGCATATTGTACAGCGCCTTAGAAGACGTTATAGACTATGTGGATATCGTAGCTATGGATTTGAAATTGCCTAGTTCCACGGGATTAAAAGATTTCTGGCATTACCATCGCCGTTTCCTGGATGTGGCATCCAAAAAAGAGGTGTTCTTAAAAATAGTAGTCTGCCATTCCACGACAGAAGAGGACATCAGGGGGGCCTTAAGTTTAATCGGCGGGATAAATAAATTTCTCATCCTGATTTTGCAGCCAAACACTTATGAAGATGAAAATAGCATGCGCGCAAAATTAGATTCTTTTAAGAGTATTGCCAGCGAAAATGATATTACCAGCTGCATCATCCCGCAGCTGCACGCGAGAATAGGGATAAAATAATATGGCTAAGAAAACCAGCAGTTACGAAGGCCGGCAAAAAAATATCCGTAGATTAAAGGCCCCTGTCATAGAGGTCTGGGAGAACCAGTATCCGGACAAATTGTATACCGTTTGCCTGGAGGTCCCGGAATTTACCTGCATTTGTCCTAAGACCGGCCTGCCGGATTTCGCCAATATTAGCATTGAATACGTGCCGCATAAATACTGTATAGAATTAAAGTCTTTTAAGATGTACGCCATATTCTACCGTAATATCGGCATCTTCCACGAGCATGTGATTAATCGGATGCTGGATGATTTCGTATCTGCCTGTAAACCGCGCTGGGTAAAGATTAAGGGTGTATTCAACCCCCGCGGCGGAATAACCACCAGCATTATCAGGGAGTATAAGAAGGAATGAGAATAATCCCGGCCCATAAAATCAGGGACGCGGTTTCTGAATTATGCATCAGGGCGAATACGGTTTTAAGAAAGGATGTCCTTAAGCAACTCAAAATCGCCTCTTTGAAAGAAACAAATAAGCGCGCCAAGAAAATATTAGGAGCGATTATGGCTAATGCTGGACTCGCCAGGAGAAAAAGATTGGCTATCTGCCAGGATACGGGATTACCGGTTGTCTTTTTAGAAATCGGCCAGGAGGTAAAAATTTCCGGAGACTTAAAGTCAGCAGTAAATAGAGGCGTAGAGTCAGGATATAAGAAAGGGTACTTGAGAAATTCTATAATTAATAATCCGCTCTTAAGGGGTAAGCCCGGATATTCTCCCGTGGTAATCCATACCGAGATTGTCAGGGGCAAGAGGTTAAAAATAACTGTCTTGCCTAAGGGTTTTGGTTGTGAAAATAAAAGCCAGCTAAAAATGTTTAATCCTACGGTGGACATCAATGAAATCAAGGGATTCATTCTGGAGGCAGTAAAGTCAGCAGGCCCGGATGCCTGTCCGCCCTACATTGTAGGCGTGGGTATCGGCGGCACTGCGGATTACGCCATGTTTTTAGCCAAGAAAGCGTTATTAAGAAAACCAACGACCAACGACCAACGACCAACGACCAAATTAGAAAAAGATTTACTAAATAATATCAATAAATTGAATATCGGCCCCATGGGTTTAGGCGGCGCGGCTACCTGCTTAGGAGTAAACATCGAGACATATCCTACGCATATCGCCGGTCTGCCTGTAGCGGTAAATATCAGCTGTCACGCTTTACGCAGCGCCCCCAAAACCATATAATCGCACCTGGTACAAACTCAATCGGGCACCTGGTGCGAAATTAAGATTGTACCTGTCCCATTTTAAGAATGAAAAAAATAAATACACCCTTAACCAGAGAAAAAATTAAAGAATTAAAAAGAGGCGAGGAAGTTCTATTAAGCGGGATTATCTATACTGCCCGGGACCAGGCGCATAAGAGGTTAATACAAGAGAAGAGGCCGCTTCCAGGTTTAAAGGATGCGGTAATTTATTATTGCGGTCCTACCCCCGCTGTTAAGGGTAAGGTTATCGGCTCCTGCGGCCCCACGACAAGCAGCCGAATGGATGAATTTACGCCGGCACTATTGAAAAAGGGCGTATCGGCTATGATCGGCAAGGGCAGGCGTTCCGGAGAAGTAATACAGGCCATAAAGAAATACGGGGCAGTATATTTTTTGACTTATGCCGGATGCGGCGCGCTCTTGTCAAAATATATTAAAAAATCTACCGTAGTTGCTTACAAGGATTTGGGCCCGGAGGCAATTTATAAATTAGAGGTGAAAGATTTTCCGTTAATTGTGGGGATAGACGCAACAGGAAAGAGTCTTTATAAAGTTTAAAAGTTTTCCCGCTTTGTAATCTAAGTATGCCAGCGGGATCCCGCCCTAATATAAGAGGTCATAGCGGGAAAATGTTTAAAAGTTCAAATGTTAAGTGAGAAAGCGAGGAGATGATGGTGCGTTTAGATGGCAGGGGATTGGATAAAATAAGGAAGGTGCAGATCAGCCGTAATTTTCTTAAGTACGCAGAGGGTTCATGTTTAATAGAGCTGGGTAATACCCGCGTTGTCTGCAGCGCCTCTATCGAAGATTCGGTGCCGCCTTTTTTAAAAGGCAGCGGCACAGGCTGGGTAACCGCGGAGTATGGCATGCTCCCGCGTTCCTGCCAGACGCGCATTCACCGCGGCAAAGATTCCGGCCGCACCTATGAAATACAGAGGCTGGTGGGCCGTTCATTAAGGGCGATCATCGATATGAAACCCATAGGCGAACGCACTATCTGGTTGGATTGCGATGTTATTCAGGGCGACGGAGGAACACGCACTGCCTCCATCACCGGAAGCTTTATCGCCCTTGCCGATGCCCTGCATAAACTCAAAAAAGACGGCCAGTTGAATAAGATTCCCATTAAGGACTTTGTGGCAGCTACCAGTGTAGGGGTGGTCAGCGGCAATGCGCTTTTGGATTTAAATTATGAAGAAGATTCCAAGGCCGAAGTAGATATGAATATCGTAATGACCGGCAAAGGAGAATTTATAGAAATCCAGGGCACTGCCGAACGCAAGACCTTCAATAAAGAACAGATGGATAAGCTTTTGGGGCTAGCTCAAAAGGGAATTGCAGAGCTCATTGATATCCAGAGAAATCTCTTGAAAGATGTTGTTTAAATGTTTTCCCGCTTTGTAATTTAAGTACGCCAGCGGGATCCCGCCTTCATATAAGAAGCCTGAGCGGGAGAAAGTTTGAATGTTTAAATGTTCGAAGTTAAAAAAAGAATTAGTAGTAGCCACCAAAAATAAAAAGAAATTAGAGGAGATTAGAGAGATCTTAAAGCCCTTGAGGCTGAAAATATCTTCTCTGGCAGACTATCCCAAGCCGCCCCGCATCATTGAAAACGGCAAGACCTTTCGCGAGAACGCTATAAAGAAGGCAGTCAGGATTGCTCGCTTTACCCGAAAGATGACTTTAGGAGAAGATTCAGGGCTCTGCGTGGATATTTTAGGCGGTAAGCCCGGCGTCTACTCTTCGCGCTTTTCCGGGAAAGGCAAGAGCGACCGGCAGAATAATTCAAAATTACTTAAGCTTTTAGGAGGGTTACCCGTTAAAAAAAGGAAGGCGCATTACTGTTGTGCTGTGGCCCTGGCGGATAAAGACGGATTAGTGGGAGTTACAGAAGGTAAGTGTAGCGGCTTTATCGGTTTTACCGGAAAGGGCCATTTCGGATTCGGCTATGACCCTTTATTCGTCATCCCTAAATATCAAAAGACTTTCGCGCAACTGGGGCCTGCCGTAAAACACAAGATGAGCCATCGTTTCCGCGCCCTGCGTAAGACAAAGCCGATTATTTCTACTTGCCTAAAATAAAATCCTTAAGGTTTTTTATCAAATCCGCAGCTACGGGGACAATTTTATATTTAGGGTCCTGGATTGTCCCGCTTACCTTGATAGTCAGGGCATCGCTTAAGCCTCCCAATATCGCTGCGGTAAATTTTCTGATGTCCGATGAGTCGCGGATGAGCTCTTTGTTTACTTCGGTATAGACCGTAAAGCCCAATGCCCCGTCAAATCCCAGCTGACCCTGGCAATTTAGCTTCATTTGGTCGCTGGCTAACTTGAGGTTATCGGTAGAGATGTTTTTATCGTTAACCACGAAATCCGCGGAGGCCTCTTTAAACACGATTTTTTCATAATCCGACAGCAAAAATAATTCTCCCAAGCCCTTAAATAGGTTAAGCTGCCACAATTTCCCATTTTTGACAGAAATCGCGCCCTGGCCTTTTAAGCTGTCCGGGCCGTTAAAATTGCCCTTTAAATCCGCGGTAAGACTCAATGTCCCCGCTATGTCCTGGTTTTTAAATTCCGTATCCGACTTTAATTTGGCCAGTTCAATCCTGGAGGCGTCAAATTTTAACGCGTACTCCGGAAGGGCCGGCTTTAAATCAGATATAAAATTGAGGCTTATCACTCCCGAATAAGCAGAAGCAGTAAGCGGTACGACTTTCAATATTCCGTTTTTTTGCGCGGCTTCGATAGAGAATTCCGTAAGTTTCAGGCCATATACGGAAAATGTAGGGGCAGTAGCAGTCAGGGATGCCTCCCAGTCTTTATAAGCCGGCGCCTTGCCTTTTAACGCCCCTTTGATATTCAAGATACCCTGCGGTTTTATTTTTTTCAGATTTTCCGCCAGGGCAGGGGGGAGGAATCCGAAAGCGTCTTCGGGCTTAAGGTTAACTTCGGCGTACATATCTAACATAGGGTTAGCCCTATCTTGCGTATCAATATTGCCTTTGATATTGAATTTAGAATCAAGGTATTTACCCGTCAAGGCATTTATCTTTATCAGGTCATTTTTAATCTTGATGTCAGAGGCTAAATCCAGTTCTTTAGAAGTAAGCGTAAAGTTTAACTGGGGGGCATTAAAGCTTGCCAGTTTCCCTATAGAGGTATAGGCGGTATCCAGGTAATTAAAAGATAAATCCGTCCACTTTAAGGTATCGGTAGTTAAATCGATTTTCCCGTTTATATTCTTTAGCGGATCTTTTAATAATGCAGCCTCTATTTTTGCGTCTTTTAATTCCAGGTTCGCTTTTATGCCCAAGGGAAGTTTGTTTATGGGGCCTTCTATATCTATGCGGGTTTTGGAGGTGCCGCTTAAATTAAAACCCTTGGGTTTAGAAGGTAGGATTGAAAATAATTTTTCTAAGTTGAGTTGTTCGCAGGTAAGGTTGGCTTTGAGAGAAGGGTTTATAAGGTTTTCTATCGCGCCATTAAGCAGGAATGCGCAATCCAGCGCTTGTAACTTTAGGTTATTCGTCCAGATCCGGTCATTGGTCAAACCTATGTCCCCGGAAATATTATTTAATTTATTTATATATTGAATCCCGGTAAGATTAGCCTGCAGGAGCTGTAAATTGGCCTGATAGTTGAAGATGTCTTTTTTACGGTCATAACTTAACTCCGGCACGATATTAATATCCCCTGTCAGGTTCAGGTTGCCTTTGCCTAAGGCCAGTCCTTTTACCGCAAGGGATCCTTTCAGGTTCGCAAGGCCGTCTTTAAATTTCAATTCAAATTTACCGTTTTCTACCGCTCCTGTGGCAATAGAAAAGGGCAGGCCCCTGAAATAAGGATTGAATTCGGGGAGAATAAGGTTGGCTAAGCTGATTTTTGCGTTAAGCTCTTTAGAGAAAAAGCCGTATTCTCCCTCGCCGGATACTTTAGTGATGGTCTGTTTATCCGAGATGATTTTAGCCTGGGTTAAAAATGCAACTTTATCTATTGGTTTAAGATTAAAGCCCATGCTGAAATCCTGGATGGTTCTGGTGAATTTAGGCTCGAAGTGCTCGTCTTGAAAGGTGCCGCTTCCGTTAAAGATATTTATCTTGTAGATGAAGAAAGAAAGTTTAACCCCGGGTTTATCCTGTGGTTTATCCTTAAGAGAGAATACGCGCGAAAAATTAAAGTTATTGTCTTTTTGGTAGCGGATGTATAAATACGGAGAGTCTATATGTATTACGGGGATTATAATTTTCCTTTCTTTGATTAAAGGCAAAAAGAGGATGTGGCAGGAGGTTTCTTTGACGGTGAGCAGGGTGTTTTCTTTATCTTTGGTTTTATCGTAGATAACAATGTCATTGATGATAAAGCCCCTGATGAGGCTGTATTTTATTTTCCCTATTTCTACATTGTAATGCAGGGATTGTGTTAGGGTATCGGCCAGGAGTTTTTTGGCTTTAGTGGGCAGGAAAACATTATTAAGGTAGATTATGCCGCAGAAGACGGAAAAGATAAGGAGCAAAGCGATAACGATAAATATTTTTTTCTTCATAACTGATTATAGTCTACTCTAAAATTTAGCGTTTGCAAAGTTTTTTTTGAGTGTTATAATTAAGTGGTATTAAATTAGTTAGGATTAACGGGGCGTGGCTCAGTTTGGCTAGAGCGCAGCGTTTGGGACGCTGAGGTCACAGGTTCAAGTCCTGTCGCCCCGATTTGATAATTTGTTTTATGCGCCTGTAGCTCAATTGGATAGAGCACCTGCCTTCTAAGCCGGTTGTTGGCCGTTCGATCCGGCCCAGGCGCACCATATAATTTAAACCATATAAGCCATGAAAACATTACAAAAAATCTTAATCATCGGAGTTATTTGTTTCGCGTTCATCTTTGCGCTTGCTTCTGTATTTTTGCTTTTACAGGGCAAAACACTTGTCAGCAAGCAGCTTGAGAATTTAACAGGCAAGAAAACTAATATAGGTTATATCGGTTTGACCCTGCCTTTAAATTTAGAGGTCAGAAAGCTGAATATAGAAGGCCTGGCGAAAGTAGATTATGCCTCTATTTCTCCGAGCGTATTAGGGTTATTGAGCGGAAAAATCGTCTTAAATGATGTCAGGCTGGTAAGGCCGGAATTTACCTATGAGAAGCAACTCTCCGTAGCGGCTAGCAATTCCGGCAATACGGCTGTTCTTATCCCCGCATCAGTAACCACAAAGGGCCTTTCCTCTACGGATAAAAGCCCGCGCCCTGTGGCTCTGGCGTTTAAACGTTTAAGTATAAAAGAGGGTAAGTTATATTTTATCGATCATACGGTAGGCAGCGAGGGGATCAAGATTACCGTAGAAGATATAAATTTCACCCTGACCAATTTCTACTTGTATCCGTATTCGGTAGCTACGGATTTTAAATTAGAAGGAAAGATTCCCTGGCAGCAGGGAGAGCAGGAGGGCAGTATCGAAGCAGAAGGCCAGCTGAATTTATTCAAAAAAGAGATGCAGGCCACTCTAAAGATTAATGATATTGATGCCGTTTATCTTTACCCTTATTATTCCCAATGGGTGGATATAGAAAAGGCGCACATAGAAAAGGCCAAATTGAACGTGACCAGTAATATTACCGGTACGGCAGGCGATATTGTTTCCAAGTGCCGGCTGGAACTAAAGGACGTTGTATTCAAGAAACCGGAAATCGTGGAGGGGCAAGAGAAGGCCCAGAAGATTATTTCTACGGTAATGGATATTTTCAGCGCTATCAGCAAGACGAATAAGCTGGTCTTCAATTTCACGCTGAAAAACAAAATGCCCAGTTTTTATTAATTAGATCTGGTGGTTATTTTAATTAGTTAGAACGTATGACTGTGGTTCAGTTAATTATATTGACATTTTTACCGTTTTTTGATAGAATTCCATTATGCCATATAGAAAATGTAAGATTTGCGGCAAGGAATTCTATGTAAAGCCTTTTCATGCGAAAAAGGGTTGGGGTAAATGTTGTTCCGTAAAGTGCCGCACTAAAGCGCAGTTTAAAGGTAAATGGGTTGAATGTGCTTATTGCGGCAAAAAAATTTGGAGGACGCCTAAAGATTTTAAAAGGTCAAAACGAAATAAATTCTTCTGTGGCGTAGCTTGCCATTGTTCTTGGGAGAATAAGAATGTCCGTTATGGTGTTAATGCTCCAAATTGGATTTCTGGGGAAACTGTTTACCGTGATTTAATGCGCAGGTATAATATTCCATATAAATGCGCAAGGTGCGGGATTTCCGATAAAAGGGTATTGATTGTCCATCATAAGGATGGGAATAGAAGAAATAATAAAATTGATAATTTAGAAAGAATATGCTGTAATTGTCACGCTATTCTGCATGCATAACAAATAATTTTGGTGGCTGTAGCTCAATCGGTCAGAGCGCTAGACTGTGGCTCTAGAGGTTTTGCGGGTTCGATCCCCGTCAGCCACCCCATTTTTCTTTCGGCCATTTTTGGGCGAAATAAACATAAGGTAACTTGTAGTCAAAACGCAACTTAGCGTCGGCGAGCCGAAAGTTCGAGCCAATCTTTTTCACAAACTCCCGTTTTTCTTCCAGCGATCCCTTCCGCGCTATGTAACTGGCTTGGCCAGCAGAAGTTACAATAGTTCGAGCCAGTTCGAGCCAAACTTTACCCTTGCCCTCATCGCTTGTCAATTTTTCCTTCAATTCTAACTTCTCACTGAGCAAAATTGACTTCTTTTTCTTGTATTCCTCTTCGCTTATAACCTGACTAATGTAGCTATCTAAGAGCATATTAAGTTTTCGGTCTATCTCTGTAATCCTGTTATTGAGGGCAAGGGTAGAAGCAGAGGGAGGTAGACCAGCAGAAGCCTCGCTATCTATCTTATCAAACAAAAATTTCTTTAAGTCTGTGCTAATCGCAACTTTTTCGATGGCTTCGCTAATTTGACTGACGAGCGCATCCTCTCGCAAGAAAGGTTGCCCGCATCCGCCGCGCTTACGAGTGCAACGATAATAGATATATCTCTGTTTCTGGATTTCGGAAGTGATCATACAGCCGCACTCGGCGCATTGTATAAAACCGCGAAAGACATGATAATGCGGTGCGTTAATGTGCGGCTTACTGCGTAGCCTAAGCGCGACCTGCGCTTTATTAAAAAGTTCTTTAGTTATAATCGGCGGATGCGTGCCTTCGTAGAGTTCGCCTTTAAATCTGAATGCGCCGAAATAAAAAGGATTCTTGAGGATGCGCTCGATATTGCTAAGGCTCAGCCTGACATGTTTCCTTCTGCTGGCCAAGCCAGAGGCAGTCGCCAATTTTCTTAACTCTTCCATTGAGTAGCGGCCAGTCGCATACAGTTCGAAAAGTTCTCTAATCTTATGCGCGGCTTCCGGCACGACTTCTATTGAGTGATCAAGGATATTATTTTTATAACCTAAAGGAGCAAAGCCCGGATATTCACCGCGCCTTAGCTTCTGGCGGAAGCCGCGCAAGACGTTCTCAGAGAGATTATCAACAAAATACTTCGACTGGCCGAAGATAATCGAGAGCATAAACTTTCCTTGTGCCGTATTCTCGAAGCTGTAAGTAGGAAACCGCAAATCCACCAGTTTGCCTGTGTCGGTTAAGTAAATTATCTTCCCGCCATCCATCGAGTTTCTCGCTAAGCGGTCAGGATGCCAGGCAAGTATTCCGTTTGCCTCGTCTCGCTCAATGCGTTTCACCAACAAGTTAAAAACTTCTCGTCCGGGCTGCTTCGCGGTCTTCGCTTCAAATAGCTCTTCCTTAATAAACAGGTTTTGTCGCTTAGCGAATTCTCTTAATTCCGCAAGTTGCGCTTCGATAGAGAGGACTTGCCTGTCTTCCGAATCGGTGGATTTGCGGGCATACAAGAAATATCTGTTCATAAATACCTCCTTGAAAATTGGCGACTGCCAATTAAAATTTTTTGAGCCCTCGATAGCTCAAAAAATCTAAATATTACATAGCGCGGTATAAAGAAAAGATTGGCATTAAGCGAAGCATAAACTTTTGCGCAGCAAAAGCGAACTTTCGGCTCGCCGACGCTAAGTTGCGTTTTGACTACAAGTTACCTTATGTTTATTTCGCCCAAAAATGGCCGAAAGAAAAATGGGGTTCCCTATGGGAGTTGGCTCTAAATTTTTGTCTTTCTCTTCCCTGAGAAACTCCCCCGGGGTAAAGCCCTGAAACAGCTCTATCTCCTCGCCCTTACAAACAAATCTTTCTCCGGAAACAACCTCTCCCGCTATAGCTACACTCTGCCCCGCCTTTTGTCGTTTTTTGTCTCTAATACCGGGGTAAAGCTGGTCTCTAAGGAAACAACTTAAAATGCACCGCGCCCTGGGGGGCGCTCCCGTATCTTGCGATTCACCGCTCCCCCTCGCTTAGGGCTCGGGGTCGCTGGGCGCTCGCTGGGCCGCTCGCTTCTTGCTAATGCAATGCGTGTGCGGCGTGGCTCGCCGCTACAACAATAAAAAAATACACGGTCGCGGCGTGCGTCCTCGCTTGAAGCTCTCTTTACATCTTAAAAACAAAATTTTTTAGGAAAGAACGGGCTCGGCCGTAGCGCCTTAAGCTACGCTAAAAACTACAAGGACGGCGCTTTGCCCCGCCTCTTGCGTTCGGTGCTTCAAAGAACTGCTTTGGCGGGGCGCGGCCCCCACCCCGCGCCCCGCCTAGCGCTATCTTTTCAAAAAACTGGCGAAATTTTTAGAGGGAGAAAAGCCGTTTCTGTTTATGATAATGTTACTCCGATTCTGTAGACTTAAATATAACATAAGTATACAATATTGTCAATAAAAGGAGGGGTTACCATGTCTGTAATTTTAGAGCAATTTGGCGCTAAAGTTCGCAAATATCGCATAAAGAAAAAGCTCTCTCAAGAAAAGCTTGCCGAGATAGCTGATTTACACCGTACTTATATTGGGCAGGTTGAAAGTGGTAAAAGAAATATTGCTTTAAAGAATATTGAAAAACTTGCTAAAGCTTTAAACGTTGATATAAGGGAGTTGTTTAAGTAACGATGTCTATTCGGGCATATTGTAGAATTCCACCCGGTTTACGTAGCGGAAAGAAATTACCAGAAGGAAGTTGCCCTCAACTTATGGCTGATTTATTTAAAGAGCTGAGGGGGGCAAAGGAAATTCATATCGCCGCATATTTATTTAACAACCCTGCCTATTTCAGTTTTTTGGAACAATTAGCCTCTTTAGGATGCAAGATCAAGATTACTTCGCTTCCTTTATCTGGGTATAACAATAAGAAAGTTAGCGTAAATGGACGAAGAGGAAAAGTTTCCCCTCGGCATATTGCAAAGCAAATTTATAATAAAATTAGTTCAACAAGAAATATGTCCTTGTATATTTTCCCTCACCTGTATGCTTGGTATGGGGCATTGTATGCTGATGGGGGAGCTTCTTTCAGTTTTCATGTTAAGGCGATTCTCGCTAGTTATAAAAATGATAGAACCAAATGCATCCTATCTTCTGGCAATTTCATGTTTGGTGATCCGCAGCATAGCGAGAATTTGATCGTACTTGAAAGTATGCCAAAAGTCGAAGCCGCCTTTAGGGATTTTTTTAAAGACCTCGAAAAATACTCAGTCCCGTATAATATTTTTTTGAAAGAATTCAATACTTCAAGAAAGGAATTCTTATTTTCGTGTGCTGGTAGGGAAATCCACAAAAATAAAGTATTCAATAACTGCCTTTTTACAGCGCCATTTTATTATTATGATGAAGATGGCAGCAATCACTATGTCCTAAAACGGATCATAAATCTTATTAAGAAAGCAAAAACGAGGATTTGGGTATGTGCTCAGCATTTTCATGACCTTTCCTCTTTTGATCCTAATGCAAGCTCAGTAATTAATGCAATTTATACAAAATTTTGCAGTTCTCCTGCCATAGAATTTCGGTTTCTAAAACAGGTGCCTCACACCAGCTTGGCTGATAAGCGGCGCGCAGCAATAGCGGAAACGATTTTTCAGTATGTAATGCATGCCGGACAGAAGTATAACAATTTGGCACACGATAAGTTTATGATTATAGACAATACGCTTTTAATTTCTACTGCCAATTATACTTCTACCCAGTTCGCTTTTGGTCTCAGGAAAATGGAGATGGGAAAGGGCAAAGGGAAGATAGTAAAAAATGACAATTTCTCGGAAGTAAATTGTTTTGTTATCTTTCCCAATTGCCCGCGACATATTCTTAATCAATATATCGAACATTTTAATTATCTGTGGGATAACGGCGAAGAAATTAAGATTGAATTATAAGATGCAATTAGAAAATATTTCTGATAGGAACGGTAGAGCGTTAGAATATAAGATTATTGACTACCTAATTAGTGGGCAGTCAAAGTTTAAGGTTGTATTAAGTCAACAAGCTAAATCTGATCAACTAAGGGATATTTCTAAGTACGAAAGTCTGCCTATTGAGCTAAAAAGCAATTATTCAAAAACCGCAGTTATGATACATAATTGGTTGCTGAATTTGATAAGCTGTAAAGAAATCTTTGTTGACAAAAATACAGACGAGAGTGGGAAAAAAGGCGACGTAACAGATATTAGTATTGTTTTTGGTGATAAAACAATAAATTTGTCTGTAAAGCACAATCATTCGGCGCTTAAACATCAACGTCCGCCCACTACAGCAATATGGTGTGGATACAATAAAAAATCAAAAGAAGACTTGGAGTTTCGAAAAGCATATAATGATATTGTAGATCGGTTTCTTTTTGATAGTAAAGTTGCAATGCCACTGGCTAGAAACTTTAGAGATCTCGTTACTATAACTGGCGATTACATAAAGGATAATCTTTATTATCCTGTATGTAAGGTCATTACCGAGGCTATTAATAAATTATGTGTTGATAGAAGCCATGCTCAGTATTTGTTTAATTTCTTAGTGGGGTCAACTGGTTTCTATAAGGTAATCGACTTGGTCGATAAAGTATTGATTCTGGATTTTACTAAGATGCCTAAAGCCGAAAGCGTTCAGGCGGCTTTAGAAGGCAAAAGCTATATCTATCTAACTTTTTCTAATGGCTGGAAACTGTCTATGAGGCTGCATACAGCTGCTTCTAAGCTAGGTAAAAGCCTCAAATTTGATACTCAAGCGATAGAATTGCCCGATCTAGAAAAGCAGGTATTAGAAAAATAAAAAATTGTTGTTAGATTCTTGCATTCCTTGCGTCTATTATATTGGGAAGAGAAAAACAGTTTACCCAATAAAGGAGGCAAGAAATGCATAAATATTGAACTTGGTGGTTTTACGAGTTATAATATGGTTTATAAGTTTAAAGTTTCTGCTGAGCGTTCTGATTTAATGCGGAAAATCAGAAGCGATAAGACTACCCCCGAAATTCTACTTCAAAAAGCGCTTCGTAAAGAAAAGATTAAGTTTAGAAAAAACTGTGTTAATGTAATCGGTAAGCCGGATATAGCGCTTATTGATAGAAAAATAGCCATATTTGTTGATGGCGAATTTTGGCATGGTTACAGGTGGAAACAAAAAAAGAAGAAAATAAAAGATAATAGGGATTATTGGATACCGAAAATTGAAAGAAATGTTGCTAGGGATAAGAAGAATAATAAGGAATTAAGAAAGTCTGGCTGGCAAGTTATAAGATTTTGGCAACAACAACTAATAAAGGACATACCGAAATGTATACAAAAAATCAAGAGAAGCTTAAAATAGTGTCGCTCTTTAGCGGTTGCGGAGGTTTGGATTTGGGGTTTGAAAAGGCGGGATTCGAGATTATTTGGTCAAACGAGTTTGACAAGTCTATTTGGGAAACAATGACCTTAAATTTTCCTCATACGCCCCTAGACAAAAGAAGCATTGTTGATATTCCATCTAAGGAAATCCCAGATGGATGCGATGGGATTATTGGCGGTCCTCCTTGTCAGGCATGGAGCGAAGCAGGAGCTTGCCGGGGAATAAAAGACCATAGAGGGCAAGTATTTTTTGAATATATTAGAGTCTTAAAGGACAAACGACCTTTATTTTTTCTAGCAGAAAATGTATCTGGAATTTTAGCAAATATTCATAAGGAAGCGTTTGAGAAGATTTTAAGCGAGTTTTCTTCAGCTGGATACAATGTTTCTTATAAGTTGCTGAATGCTGGCAATTATAATGTTCCGCAAGACAGGGAAAGAGTTATTATAGTTGGGTACCACAAGAAAATGGGAATGTCTTATGAATTTCCGGAAGGTTCTAAAAGATTTGTAAGCTTGCGCGATGCCATTGGCGATTTAAAAGAGCCCAAGCCAGCACTAAAATATAACAAAACGAATGGCGATAACCTTGAGATTCCTAATCATGAGTATATGATTGGAAATTTTTCAACGATTTATATGTCTAGAAATAGGGTAAGAAGTTGGGATGAGCGGTCATTTACGATCCAGGCGGGAGGGAGGCACGCTCCAATTCATCCGAAAGCGCCCAAAATGAAGTTTATTGAACAAAATAAAAGAGAGTTTATAAAAGGTAAAGAACATTTATATAGGCGATTATCGGTAAGAGAATGCGCGAGGATCCAAACTTTCCCGGACAGTTTTGTTTTTAAATATACTGATATCGCGGACGGTTATAAAATGGTAGGAAATGCTGTTCCAGTTGAATTTGCTAGTATCCTTGCGGCTAAGATTATGCTTGATTTAAAGGAGCATAAAAATAAATTTAAATTAATAAAAAATGAACGAGTTCCTATTCGTAAGATTAAACATAAAACAGGAACAGAAATAATCTTCGATGACTATATATATAATAGACCTTCAAAAGAGTTAAGTATTAAGCTTTGATCATAAACGGGTAAAGTTATAAATTAGAAGGGAGAATGTATATGGCAGACAAAGTAAAAATTAATTTTGGTGGGGAAGAAGTAGAAGCTACTCCAATTGATATCAATCAAACAAATGAATATTGGAATCAGTATTTACTAGATGACGGCACTGTTATAAAAATGAAGCTCGTAGCAACTAAAGTGCTTCGACTAGACAATAAGTATGATAACGAAAGGAACCCGCTATATTTTATACAATCAACAAATGTTACATCTGTTAATGCGCCCGATAATTTGAAAAAGAAAGCTTAATAGGAAAATAGAAACGTTGTCCTCCAATCTTTAAGTTTACAATGATGAATACAGTGTTATAATATCAAAAATCAAATAAAATTTGTGGTTTTATTGATTACAAAAAGTTAATTAAGAATGGAAATTAGTAATTGGTGTCATTGTATCGGCGAGATTCTTAATCCCAGGAGGCGAGAGGTCAGGGAAAAGGGTTAATTAAATAAAGAGAGAAGCTGTCAAGGCAAAAGCTAAAGATTCGAAATAGCCAAAGGAAAAAAGGAGATACCTATGTCGATAAATGAAGTTTTTCCTAATCCTACCGTCAAGCAGGTTATTTTCCAAATTAAATTTCCCAATTTATTTTCTATCGAAAATAAAATAGGAGATTTCCAGGCAAAAATCATAAATGAATTTCCGGAATCTTCATTGGTGTTTCGGAAACAAATTGTTTTTGCCGATATCGGACCTGAAGGGAAAATCGAACAGTTACCGGGTGGACCTTCAGAAGGACAAAAAATTTGGCAGTTTAAGTCAGAAAAAAAGATTATTTTGAATGTTCTCACCAGTTCTTTGGATTTAACTTCCAACTACCATAAAACATACAACAACAAGGATGCGACATTACGATTTCGGGATACCATAAAGCTCGTGTTAGATAATTTCTTTTCTATAGTGAAATTGCCCATAATACAAAGAATAGGTTTGAGGTATATTGATGAATGCCCTGTTCCGGCGCGGACAACAGCCACTTTTAAGGAATGGTATAATACGGTATTCCCTTTTGAACGTTTTAGTATTGAGGAAACTATGGAAACAAATTATGTTACTCTGGTTAAAAGAAATGGATATTTTGTCCGATACCTTGAATCGTTTAATGCCGAACAAAATAAATATATTCTCGATTTTGATAGCTATGCACAAAACATCAAACCAGAAGACTCATTGGGTGTAGTGGATAAATTGCACGAGCTTATTTCTGCTGAATTCGAAAAAACAATAAAAGCTCCAGTTATTGAATACATGAAAAAAGATTTAAAGAAAGAGGAGGCTAAGTAGACTATGGATAATTTAATAAGTAATGTTTCATGTCCAGGAACAGGTGATAGCAACTTAACACAAGAATCTAGAACCATTGTTTATCCATTCGAAAGATTTAACATTACTGTAAAAGTTAGCCCTTCGAATGAATTTGTGGGTATTACTGAAGTAGAAATAAACAAAGACTTCATGTCATACAAACAAAAAAATGCCCAACAAGGTTATCATGATGTTGAGCAGTTTTATAAGGAATAGTAGTCAATATGTTTTATGCTGAAACTCCAGATAATAGTCAATTGCGGTTTGGTGATGTGGTAAAGGGTTTTATTTTAGCTGCATCCGCAATCGAGAAGCCAATGGTAATGGACGAAGAGCATAATTATAAAGTTGATATAAATTTTCCTAATTTATGTGTAGTTTTGTCTCCTTGTTGTACTATAAGCCAAAAAACTAAAAATGATGGAATTATTGCGATATCGCCTTTAAAACCTATAAGAGTAGATTTTTTTGATAACCCATATTTTAAAGAAGACTTGATGCGTATAAATAAAATGATGGAACCGGAACAAAGTTTAGCCCCAGATATTTGGACAAAATTACCTCCCGAAGAACAAGAAAAAAGGAAAGCTATAGGTATTTCATATGCTCTATTAGAATTATTTGTGTATCAAGAACACGAGTATTTTCCTGAATATATCATCACTAATGCTAAACGGGAAAATTCTAAAACTAGGTTTTTTATGATAGATTTTAGAGATAATTTTAAAGTTAACTGCGAAGCCCTAAAAGGAGATAAAGGGACATTATCAGATATCAAACTTCTTCAATTATCGGCGAATGCGAGAAAAGAACTTCGCGATAAAATAGCTGATTTTTATGGGAGAACGCCTAACGAAGATAAAGTTTTGCTGGTAGAGTAAAATTTTAAGAAGAAAAGGGGACGTTTCTATTTTTTATAATCTCAAGCATATAGAATCTGCTTGGGATTTTTATTTTGAAGAGGTATAATAATTAAGTAAAAAGGGGATGCTTCTAATTTCCTCCCTCTAAAAATTTCGCCAGTTTTTTGAAAAGATAGCGCTAGGCGGGGCGCGGGGTGGGGGCCGCGCCCCGCCAAAGCAGTTCTTTGAAGCACCGAACGCAAGAGGCGGGGCAAAGCGCCGTCCTTGTAGTTTTTAGCGTAGCTTAAGGCGCTACGGCCGAGCCCGTTCTTTCCTAAAAAATTTTGTTTTTAAGATGTAAAGAGAGCTTCAAGCGAGGACGCACGCCGCGACCGTGTATTTTTTTATTGTTGTAGCGGCGAGCCACGCCGCACACGCATTGCATTAGCAAGAAGCGAGCGGCCCAGCGAGCGCCCAGCGACCCCGAGCCCTAAGCGAGGGGGAGCGGTGAATCGCAAGATACGGGAGCGCCCCCCAGGGCGCGGTGCATTTTAAGTTGTTTCCTTAGAGACCAGCTTTACCCGGGTATTAGATACAAAAACGACAAAAGGCGGGGCAGAGTGTAGCTATAGCGGGAGAGGTTGTTTCCGGGAAAAGGTTTGTTTGTCCCTCGGCTGCGCTCGGGACTCCCTTCGGTCGCAAGGGCGCGGTGCATTTAAGCTGTTTCCTTAGAGACTAAGTTTTACCCCGGTATTATAAACAGAACGATAAGAGGCGAGGAAGAGCGTAGATATAGCGGGAGAGGTTCTTTTCTAATTTAGCGCGCTTGTTTCTCAATTTTATCCGTCAGATAACTATTCAACAAATTTTGCCTGAATCCGCTTACCAGTTTGAAATGGAGTGAAAAATATGAAAAAGAAATTTTTGGTGTTGGGTGCTATTACATTTATCAGTTCTTTATTTTTTATCCAATTGTTTCAAGCAAAAGCCGAGGAAACCAAAACCTTATCAACAACGCAGGCAAAGGTTCCGGAAATGCTGGTTAATGCCGCTGAAAACAATATTTTCATAGGCAAAGTTGTGAAGGGCGGAGTCACTTTTAGCTTGCGCTGTCCTTATAGGTTTGTAATTGTTACTGATAATGGCGAGAGGAAAGATATTTGGGTGCCAAGAGACGGTCTACGTATTACTGATGTTAACGGTAAGTCAGTATACGGCGCACCACCGAGAAAAGGTAGAAAGATGGAGATCAAATATTTGATCGGTGACAACGGCCAATATGAAGCCGCCTCGATGCGTTATGTTCCTTTGGATTATGTTCCGCAGCCAGCAGCTTTAACAACGCCGGCAAACGCGGCTGCCGAAACAACGCAGCTAGCTCAAGAAAGTGCAGGTCAGACAGGGGATACCTTTACAGGCAGGGTCGAATCAGTCAAAAAGATGTTACCAAGGCCTCCCTATTGGAGGCTTGCGCTATTAACGGCTGTTGCCGACAGCGGCGAAATGAGGAGTATAGACATAGTAAGTGATACTGCTGTTCGTGATGCTTCCGGAAAAGATATGGGTAAAGGCAGGGGCGCTTGGCATCTTAAAAACGGCGGGCGTATAGAGGTAAAATATTCACCCTCGGCAAATAACGGCCATGATAAGGCTGTTTCGATTCATTGCCTCGACTAATTTGCTAATAAAATGCGGTTTTCCGCCATAAATTTGAAATCAGAAGGGCTTTGGCTTTCCGCCCCCTAAAAATTACGGCAGTTTTTGAAAAGATAGCGCTAGGCGGGGCGCGGGGTGGGGGCCGCGCCACGCCCAAACAGTTGGTTTTGAAGCACTGAACACAAGGCGCCCCGGTATAAATGAATGCCGGGTGTTCCGCTTCTTGCGGGAAGGCGGGGCATCCCGCGAACCTGGATTTCTCTTGCTGTGGAGCAGGAGCGGTCGAGCCCGTTCTTTCCTAACTTCGTACTTGTTTCACAATATTTTCTCATGGTTTCCGGCCCTCACAAAAGGTAAAAAAGTTAGAAATTCCTACTTGACATACTTTCCTACTTATGGTATACTCCTTGTGGAGGTGAAAAGATGACTATTACAAAGCTTAAAGCAAAAAATCAGATAACTATTCCTAGCGTAATTGTGAAGAGACTGCATCTGAAGCTAGATGAGCTGTTTGCCGTGGATGTAGAAGGTAATTTTATCAAGCTTATCCCCGTTAAGGTTGAGCCACGCTATACTGCACAAGAACTGAAAGCCATTGACCGTATCGTTGAAAACGAAAAGGGCAAGGCAAAGGTTCTGAAGCCGGGAAAAGAGTTCTCTCGTTACATTAAGAAAATAACCAAATGAAGAGAATCTTAATTCTGCCTTCTTTTGAGCGCTCTGTTAAGAAACTCACCCGCCAAGATAAAGATAATCTCGCAGAAAGCTTAGAGGTTTTTAACTCGTTTCTCCTAACAGGTGAGTTGCCTGCGGGATTCGGTTTCAAGAAGATTAACCACGATAAATACGAGTTTCGCGTTGATATAAGGTTGCGAGTAGTCGTCAAGGTTGACGGCGAAGATTATTATTTAGTGTTAGCCGGAAACCATGACGATGTAAAAAGATATCTGTGTCGATACAGGTCGTAGCGAGGACGCAAAGCCACGCCGCACACGCATTGCATTACCACGAAGCGAGCGGCCCAGCGAGCGCCATTGCACGCGAGATGTGGGAGCGCCCTCCTTCGGCTCGCGATGCTCGCTCAGGACTTCCTCGCACTTCGTGCTCGGTCGCCCAGGGCGCGGTGCATTTTAAGTTGTTTCATTAGAGACGAGCACGCCCGCCCCATAAGATTAAACAATAACCATTTAAAAGGTTTCATGGGCAAATTTTACCAGACGGATTAAGTTTTTTCTTAATGGACTAGTGCGCCGCGTGTCCGTACAAAATTAACTTGACAGATTGCTTAGATGGGTATAAAGTAAGTTCAATAATTAGAGTTGTCCCGTGTTTGAAGGGGGAAACCCGGACGTTAAAAAAGTAAAACCTTCGCTAGGAGCGATTATGCTTAAGCGAGGGTTTTTTGTTTATGGAGGTGAAAATGGTTAAAATAAATAAGAACATTGTTCCGCAGAAAGGCGAAATTGTTATTTATCAGACTAAAGATAAGAAGGTTAAGCTTGAAGTAACGCTCGAGCTTGAAACGGTATGGCTGACCCAGCAGCAGATAGCGAAATTGTTTGGAACCCAGAGGCCGGCCATAACAAAACATTTGCATAACATATTTAAGAGCAAAGAATTACAGGAAAATTCAGTATGTTCCATTTTGGAACATACTGCTTCTGACGGGAAGAAATACCGCACCAATTTTTATAACCTTGATGCTATTATTTCTGTCGGCTACCGGGTAAATTCAAGCCGGGCAACGCAGTTTCGAATTTGGGCAACCAATGTATTAAGAATGCATCTCATTGATGGGTACACGTTGAATGAACAGCGCTTAAAGCAGGTAGCGCATAAGTTGCAAGCTTTGCAGCGCGCTATAAAACTTATCGGTAGTATAAAAGACAAGAAGCAGCTTGAGTATAAAGAGGTACTCGGGCTTCTTGAGGTTATAAGCGATTATAATTATGCCTTGAGGCTTTTAGATGCCTATGACAATAAGAAAATAAAGGTCACGGATACCTCAAAAGAAGAAAGGTTTAAGCTCACCTATGAAGAAGCAATTAAGACATTAGCAAAATTAAAAATCCGGCTGGGAGGTTCTGGTCTGTTCGGCGCGGAAAGGGATAAATCTTTTAAAAGTTCTATAGCTACGATTTACCAGACGTTCGGCGGTAAAGACCTTTATCCTAGCGTAGAGGAGAAAGCGGCAAATCTTTTATATTTCATAGTGAAGAACCATTCTTTTGTCGATGGGAATAAGCGTATTGCCGCGGCAATCTTTCTTTGGTTTTTAGAAAGAAATGAGCTTTTATATAAAGAGGACGGTACTAAGCGCATAGCAGATAATGCTTTAGTAGCCCTTACCCTGATGATTGCCGAAAGCGACCCGTTAGAGCGGGATATAATTGTGAATTTAGCGGCGAATTTAATAAATAAAAACAATTGAAACTCTCGCTGGTTAAACTGTGACTGGCGAGGATTTTTGTGTTTTAAGGGATAAATAGGTTTGTAATGACCTAAAACGAAAGGGGGTTCAATCAGAAATACGTCATTACGGCCAATAAATTTTATTTCATAAAACAGTCTGAAGGCAGGAGGCATACCATGGAAGGCGGGAGAATATTAAGGAACTCCCAGATAATCATTCTGGGCATCTGTATTGCAGTAGCAACGATTGTTTCAAGCATGATTCTTTCAAAAGGGTTTTTAAAGATTACTAAGTTTATCAGAGAACAGATTACCGTCACTGGTTCGGCGCAAAAGGAGATTAAAAGCGATTACATTGTCTGGAGGGGGACATTCTCTACCCGGCAGGCAGATCTAAAGACAGGCTATAAGAAGCTAAACGATGACCTTGAGGTGGTTAAAAAATATCTTACCGGGAAAGGGATTAATGAAAAAGAAATCGTGATTTCCCAGATTAGCACGAATAAGGTCTACAAGAAGAACGAAAAGGGCAATGATACCAATGAAATTCAATGGTATGTTTTGAGTCAGGCAGTTGAAGCGCGCTCTAAAGACGTAGGCAAGGTAGATAAAGTCTCCAGAGAATCCACGGAATTAATTGAAGAAAATATAGACTTTGAATCCCAGTCGCCGGAGTATTTCTATACCAAGCTTGATGAACTAAAAATAGAAATGCTGGCCAAAGCTACTGAGAATGCAAAACTCAGGGCAGAAAATATGGTCAAAGCCACCGGCAATAAGATTGGCTCAATCCGCTCGGCGCGGATGGGTGTATTCCAGATTACCCCGATTACCTCTACTGATGTTTCTGATTGGGGAGTTAATGATACGAGTTCCCTTGAGAAGAAAGTGATGGCAGTGGTATCTGCTAGCTTCGCGATCGAATAATCTAAGTGCAAATAAGCGTTAGGATTTCAAAACGAAAGCTCAATGTATTTTTCGGTAAGGAGTTGATTAAAAGCTACTCAATTTCTACTTCTAAATACGGAATCGGCAACAAAGTCGGAAGCAATAAGACTCCGTTGGGTCTGCATCAAATAGTGAGTAAAATCGGCAAGAACGCTTTATCGGGCACGATTTTTAAGCGGCGCAGGAATACCGGAAAGATCGCCCGCAGCCGTAACGGCGGGGATTTCATTACAACGCGAATACTACGCCTTGCAGGGCTTGAGAAAGGCATCAATAAAGGCAAGGGTATAGATTCATTTGAGAGGGGCATCTATATTCATGGAACACCTGAAGAAAATTTAATCGGTAGGCCCGCATCTCATGGCTGTATAAGGATGAAAAATCGTGATATAATTGAATTGTTCGATTTGGTAAAAAGAAGCACTATAGTTAAAATAGCTAAATAGTACCAGACTAGTTTTTCCTCCCCCTAAAAATTTCGGCAGTTTTTTAGGCTACATTTTTAATTTTATGCTATAATATTTACATGTTACTAATCGTCCGTGACAAAATAGATCAGGAAACCCTAAAGAAGATAGCCGAAGATCTGAAGGGTTATGTAAAGATTGTAGTTGATGTCCGGCGTAAAGTCTTAGCTGCAGGTGGAGAAAAGCATGTAGATGGCGAACGCCTACTATTAGAGGACGGTAGCCGGCAAGAAGATCTTTGGGGAGCCGGCTTAGATTTAGAAACTGGCGAGATGGATTTTGATTCTGTAATTAATCTAAGGCCTGCGCAGAATAGAAGCCGTGAGATTTTGGATGAGGAAATACGTAAAAAAGCTGCAGCGTTAATTGAATCTTTATTGAAGGATTAATTGAATGGATGCGAGGGAGATAGTTTTAAATATTGCGGTAAATTTAGGGCGATTATGCCGCTTCGCCATGGAAGGCCGCAAGGAACGAGTTGAACAGTTCTTGGCCCAGACCGAAGATTATCTAAAGGCCTTGGAATCCACCCCAAAATCAAACCGTTTCCTACCCACCTATGAATGGTTTAAGAATGACTTTGAGCGTCTTTCTCACGATGTCCATATGGATACTGATTGGGCTGAATCTATGCTTACTTGGGCGAACATCCTAACCCATCGAGCTTCTTTGACATAACAAAATATCGGAAAATTAAAAATGTAGTGTAGCGCTAGCGCGGGGCATTTATAGATGTTTTTCAAACAAGGTAAGTTATGAGGTTATTCCTATGAAGAACATATATTGTTTCTTATTATTAGTAATGTTCCTGTCTGGCTGCGCCACAAAAATGGCTTATCTGAACACGCAAAAGCCGCCTGAAGAGTTCAAAAAGGATAAAACCGATTGCCAGGCAGTAGTTGATTCCTCTGATTCTAAAGACGCTGGTTTAAAACAGAAGAAATTCAACCAGTGTATGAAGGATAAAGGGTATAATGTTGTTTCGGAAGATAAAGCCGAGAAGATTCAAGGGTTCAAGGGGCTATGGATAAGGCCGGGAGCAGATTTTAAGATTTATGAAGCAATTTTTATCGATAAAGTAGACTTAAGCCGGGCAAAAGTAAAAAATACCAAGATTCCTGATACCAAAATAGCTGATGAGGATATAAATAATCTGGGCGAAGAGATGTTAGAGCGTTTCTCCAAGACTCTGGGTTTTGTAATGTCGGTTATTCCGAACAGAGAAGAGGCAGCAGGCAAAAAGGTACTTTATATCAGTTTAAAATTGAATGATATTTCCCAGACTAATGTCGGCTTTAACACAGCGTTAGAGGCAGCGGGCCACTTTTCGCCCGTGCCTTTACCGGAGGGCCCGGAAGGTACATTTTCTTTTGAAGGGATAATTTCCGATTTCTCTACCCAGGAAAGATTAATCACTATCTCGGATGAAGTCAAAGCAGATAAAAATTCTTCTCTGGCTGGCCTTGAGAAGTTTGAGCATTGGAAGAAAGCCTATAATATTATGGATTATTGGGCAGACCGCTTGACGGCATTACTTGCCAAGGAACGCGGCCAGAAATACAAATCACGGCTGGGATTTAAATTAATTGATTTCTAACGAGTGAAAAATTGCGGCAGTTTTTTGACGCACTGCCTGAGAGTTTACAAATAAGAGAATGATCCTGAGATTCCATGTTGTTTAGCGGCTTCCCCTAAAATTACCAGCAAATTTTATTTTTATATTTTCCCGATTACTAATGCCGCATTTTTTCCGCCAAAACCAAAAGAGTTTTTTAGGATTATTTTTGGATTAGCGGTGATGGCTTTATTGGGAACGTAGTTTAAGTCGCATTCGGGGTCTGGGGCCTCCTGGTTGATTGTCGGATGAATAATGCCTTTTTCCAGCGCAAGTAGAGCAGCGCAAATTTCTAATGCCCCTGCGGCAGCGATGGTATGCCCAATCATTGATTTTGTGGAAGAAACCGGAATTTCTTTAGCCCTATCGCCGAATATCCTTTTAACGACCATAGTCTCGATTTTATCGTTCAGCGGGGTTGAGGTACCGTGGGCATTGATATAATCAATATCTTGCGGTTCGATCCCGGCATCAGAAATAGCCGAACGTAAAGCCCTTTCTGCCTGAAGCCCATGCGGGTCAGGGTTGGTAATATGGTATGCATCGCAGGTAGAACTTGCGCCAAGTATTTCTCCATAAATATGCGCCCCTCGTCTTAAGGCATACTCTAATTCTTCTAAAATTAATACACCGGCGCCCTCGCTTAAAATAAAACCGTCTCTTAACCGGTCAAAAGGGCGCGAAGCCGCTTGGGGTGTATCATTTCTTTTGGATAGGGCTCTTAAAACACAAAAGGAACTAAATACCGGAGCAAAGAGCGGCGCATCGGCCCCGCCCACAATAATTGAATCTACGGCATCCTTTTGAATCAAATCCCGGGCAAGGCTAAGCGCATCCAAAGAAGATGAACACGCGGTAGATAAAGAAAAGCTGGGCCCCTGCAAACCGAATTCAAGAGAAATGCAGCTTGCCGCAGCATCCGGAAAAGAAGCAATGGCAGTAAAGGTATTAATTTTCATCGGGCCTTTAGCGCGGTAAACATTTTCATATTCCTCCAAGGTAAAACCCTTGCCAGCCATAGTAGTTGCAATAGTCACGCCTATTCTTTCCAGGTTACAAGCAGCGAGGTCTATCCGGGAATCTGTAAAAGCAAGCCTGGCTGCCGCCATGGCCAGATGCGTGGTACGGTCCATTCTCCGGGCCTTTTTGTACTCAATAAATTGGGAGATATCCAAATCAACTTCTCCGGCAATCTGGGTGGGAAATGGGGCAGGGTCAAAGCGGGTGATCCTTCTGATCCCGGATTTACCTTTGATCAGTGCAGCCCAAAAATTTTCTTTTCCTATGGTATTGGGCGCTACTATTCCCAGGCCAGTAATCACTACGCGGCGCTTCGGCATTTATAGATGATAAGGCTTACAGGATTCTTTTTCTAAAACAGAGCGTGCTAAATCCTTGAGTTTAACGAAGTCTGCTGGCTGATAACCGGTTGTTTCTATCGGAGGGAGGATCTTTAATTTAGCGGAAGTTTTGGTAGTAAATATCCAGCTGCCCCTGGGTATGGCTGTGCCGGTTCCTTCAAACAATACTGGTAATATCGGCACCCGTTCTTTTATCGCCAGCTTAAACGCGCCGTTACGGAAATCGCCCATCTCGGCTGTTTCGCTTCGTGTCCCTTCCGGAAAGAAAAGTATTGATACGCCGCTACGTAACCAATGGCCTGCTTCCCGGTAAACTTTCCTTATACTGCTTAGATTGTCTCTCTGGAGCTTTATGTGTTTGGCCAGTGCCATTGACCATCCGACAAAAGGTATTTTAAATAAACTTTCTTTAGCGACCCATTTGAATTGCATTTTTATCTGATAGGCGAGCACGATATCGGCCAGGCTCTGGTGGTTGGCTATTATTACATAGGTGCGTTTTTTATCGATATTGTTTAGGCCGCTTATTTCAATCTTCCAATAAGGGTTGAGCGCGATTACCGCATCTGACCACCAGAAGCACTGCATATGCGTAAAGGCGCGTTTTTTGTCAAACGGATAAAGGAGGGCAGTACATAATAACATTGCCAAGTACAAGGCAATGGTAAGTATGGATCCCACTGTCCAGATGATTATTGATAAAATATTTTTTTTCACAAGGTATATCATAAATTATAATGGGCAGATTGTCAAGAAATGACCTGATACCCGATAAAACCCCCTTGACCGAAGCCCTCCAGAGCAGTAAAATAAGAGTCTACAGAGAGGTAGCGGGATGAAGTTTAAGTAGCAAAAATTCCTAAGGCAACTCCCTAAAAGAAATGGGGTTGCCTTTTAAATAGAAACGTCCCTAATTTTACTAATTTCATGATAGGGGGGGGATAGAATGCAGAAGAAAATCATGATTATAATTCTGGCAGTTATTTTGCTCTTTGTATTTTGTTGGGTCAGGGATTTTTGCATTAAATCCTTAATCGGCACCGTAGCCACTAGCGTTACCGGCGCCCCCACTCGCGTCGGCGGCCTTTCGCTGAGTATAATCAGACAGTCAATAAGAATATCTAATTTCAGGATGTATAACCCCAGGGGGTTTCCTAAGGATATCCTTGCGGATATTCCCAAGGTGCATGTGGTCTGTAATTTAGGAGCGCTCGCAACCGGCAAGATTCATCTTAAGCAGCTAGATTTAGACATTAAAGAGATAGGCATGGTAAAGAATAAAGAGGGTAAGCTCAACGTTGATTCCTTAAAAATAGCGCAGGATAAGTCCATAGAGGCACAGAAGAAACCGGCTAAACAACTAGCCATGCAAATAGATATTGTAAGCTTAGGGATGGGCAGGGTAGTAAGCAAAGATTACAGCGTGGAAGGCCAGCCCGTAGTTAAAGTTTATGATATTAATTTGAAGAAGGCTTATAAGAATATTACCAGCGCCCAGCAACTTTCCGCTTTGATTATATCAGAGCCGCTAAAGGCAGCGGGTATCCATGGCCTTAAGGTGTATGGGGTGACCATGCTTACGGGAGTAGCGGCTTTGCCGGTTGTGGCGGCGTTTACCTTTGCCGGTAAGGACTATGCCCAGGAAACCTTCGATGTTACAATAGAGAGGGCGTATTATGCCGGATTAGAAGCCATTAATATGGCAGGTAAGGTGAAGAAAGAAGACAAGGCCAATGGCATTATCAGCGCAGAGGTTAACGGCGCGGGGGTAATTCTTAAGTTAAAGAAGCTTTCGGAAAAATCCACCCAGGTTACTATTTCCGCGCGTAAATTCGGCCTTCCTCAGGATAAGATAGCCGCGGGAGTTATGTATCGATTGAGCGAGCAGCTGAAATAGAATTTTTTGCTTACGGCATAACGGCAGGGGGGTTTCTTTTTTGTTATTATTTAAAGGAGGAATTATGAATTTTATATTTATAGTCATCGCAATCGTTATAGTATTTATTATATGGCAGGCGCGGAAAATGAAAAGAGCGCAAGTGAGCCGCTTGTCAGAAGAAAAAAAAGAGAAGGAATCTCTTGAGACAGAAGGAAAAAAAGAGCTTCGGGCGGGGGAAAGGTTTATTGAAGAAGGAGAGGAAAGAAAACAAAGGGCAGAAGATGAAGAGACAGACCGTAAGACTAAAATAGAGAGGGATCTCAGGGAAACGGAATTAAGGCGTAAGATACAAGACAGGAAAAACCATGAGGCAGAAGAAGGGAAGCGTAAAATAGAAGAGGATAAATAATATGGCGCTGGACTTATCCAAGAAAAGATTTAGATTGAGGATTATTATTCCGGCTTATCCGGCGTTTAATATCTATTCTTACATCGCTCATAAAACCACGGCTTTAGGCCCGGTGTGTGTTGCCAGCGCTGCAAATGGGATGGGAGGCTGGGACGTAGAGGTCATTGATGAGAATAATCTTCGTAGATACGGCCCCAGGAGCGAATCAGGAGGAGCTGACCATGAATTTTTACAAAGACACAGGCCTGCGGATGTTGTCGGTTTCTATGGCGGGCTGACAAGCACTATCCCCAGGCTTTATGAAATAGCCCGTTTTTATAAAGATAAAGGGATTGTGACTATTGCCGGAGGGCAGCATTTTATTAAAGATAATATAACCGAGGCATTGAATTCCGGTATTGACTATGCGGTTATCGGCGAAGGAGAGGAAGTCATTAGAGAACTTCTGCGGGTTATAGAAGGAAAACTGGATGCGAATGAGGTAAAAGGCATAGCCTATTTAAAGAATGGGCAGGTTATATTTACTTCTAAAAGAGAACGCCTGAATGATTTTGAAAAGTTTCCCTTGCCGGACTTTTCCCTGGTGCGTTATGCTAAGATTAAAATTTATCCCGTTGAAAGGATACGGGGCTGCGGTATGGATTGCGAGTTTTGCACTGTAAAAGGAAAACCCCGGTATGCCCCGCCTGAAAGGCTCCTTGAACAGATCAGTTTTCTTCTGGAGACGCAGGATGCCAGGCATTTTTTTGTTGTCGATGACCTATTCGGGCAGCAGCGGGATGAAACCATAAGGTTCTGTCAAATGCTCGGAGATTATCAAAAAGATACAGGTAGGAGGCTGGATGTAACCGTCCAGATAAGACTGGATAAAGCTAAAGACCCCGAGCTTCTTTCTGCCATGCGCCAGGCGGGCATTAACACGGTGGCCATTGGTTTTGAGTCGCCTATCGAAGAAGAGCTAAGCGCGATGAACAAACATCTCAAACCCGAAGATATGCTGGCCATGATAAAGATATTTCACAAATTTGGATTTTTGGTGCATGGCATGTTCATCTTTGGTTATCCGATGAAAGAAGGCGTACATTTTAAAATGTCCGCTAAAGAACGGGAGAAGCGTTTTAAGAGTTTCATTAAAAAAGCTAAAATAGACACCGTGCAGATTTTGCTGGCAGGCCCTCTTCCGGGGACAGAATTAAGGCACAGGCTCGCTATGCAAAATAGGGTTTATCCGCTTGAGGATGTTGGTTGGGAATACTATGACGGTAATTTTCCGCTCTTTGAACCTGATGCGCCTATGACTGCCGAAGAAATGCAGCTTTCTATCAGGAAGCTCATGGGCAGATTTTACCAGTTTAAACATCTGTTTATGATAGTGTTAAATATATTTTCCTTTCCCGCCTTGATTTTCTTTTTGCATAATATCAAATCGGGCTGGAGAAAATGGTACCGGCCATGGCGCAATGATTTGATCCGTTTCGGCGGATGGATTATTATGAAAGGATGGACTTCGCAATTTAAAAGAGATAACTTTCTTGAAAGATTACAGAAGGCAAGAGAGCGCCTGAAAGTCAAAGGAGCGGTATAATATGAGGTGGCTATGAAGGCGTTAGGTATTCTGGCAGGGCCGCGTAAAGGGCAGATAACAGACCATCTTCTGGATGAGGTTTTAAGGGGGTTAAAAGATAAGGGGCATGAGGTGAAGAAAATTTATCTTTATGACCTGAAGATTAACCCCTGCCTTAACTGTCGTGCCTGCAAGGATACGCAGGTTTGTATTATCAACGATGATTTTAAAAAAGTGGCGGATGAGTTGATTAATTCTGATGTAGTAGCTTTTGCTTCTCCGGTTTTCGTCAGTAATGTCACTTCCGTAGCCAAGGCCTTTTTTGACCGGGGCGTATCCATATTTAAGATGACCAACTTCGGGCCGAAATGGCTGCATCCTAAGCCGAAAAAGGTAATCCTGATTACCGCTTGTTTTGCCCCTTTTCCTTTCTCGCATATCCTGGGTATCGTGCCCGGATGCGTCAATGCCATGAAAACGTTCTTTAGCTTGATGAAGGCAAGGATCAGGGTCATCGCTTCAACCGGCAAGTGGAATTTTGACGCCAAAAAGTGTAAAGGTATTTTAGCTAAGGCCTATAGGCTGGGATTAAGCATTTAAAGAAGTTTATCCTTGCTATTTACCGTTTCCTGGATTATGATTAACAAAGGAGGTGAGAAATGGAGAATAAGATTATAGGCGTGGTCAATGCACTTCTATGGGGAGCGGGTATACTGATACTTTTGGCTGCAGCCTTTGATGTCCTGCCGATTGCGGATAACCTGGCTATCTTTTTAGGCATATCCTGCTTTATCATCAACGCGGTAATCAAGAAAATAGCCAGAAGCAGCGGCTGCTGTAAATAAATAAAATTTTAAGCATGAAGATTTAGTTTTGAAGCCCTGGTCAGTTTAGCGCGGCCAGGGCTGTTTTTATTTCATATAGAATAACGTCATTTTTTGAAAGTGGAGTAAAGATATGGATGAACTTTCTATCCTCATCGGGGGGAGAGCCGGATTCGGTATTGATAGGGCCGGCGGAATAATCGGCCGTTTATTAAACCGGATGGGATACCATATCTATATCTACCGGGATTATCCTTCTATTATCAGGGGCGGCCATACTTTTTCTATCATCCGCGCCTCAAAAAACAGGATAGCCTCTCACCGGGACAAAATAGATGTTATCCTGGCATTGAATCAGGATACCCTGGACTTTCATAAAAAGAGGCTGAATGAGGGATGTTTTTTTATCTTTGATTCGGAACAGGTAAAGCCGCAGATGGGACCCAATTGCGGGTTGGGCCTGCCTTTGGGGAAGCTTCTTAAAGAGGAGCTCGCTCCTGAGATAATGCGTAATACCTGTATAATCGGCGCCTTAACAAAGGCAATCGGCGCTGACTTTGGTATTCTTGAAGATACATTAAAAAAAGAGCTCGCCAAGGATTTAGATTTAAATCTCAAAGTTGCGCGGCGCGGATTTGACGCTGCCAGAGAGTTGTTTAACTTTGAGCCCTTGCAGCAGAAGAGCTTGCCATTTCTTACCGGAAACCAGGCGCTTGCCCTTGGCCTGATTAAAGGCGGACTGAACGCTTATATTTCCTATCCTATGACTCCCAGCTCGCCAATTCTGCATTACCTTGCTGAGATAGGCGATGATTTCGGTTTAGACGTGATTCATCCGGAGAGCGAAATCAGCGTGATATTAATGGCCTTAGGTTATGCTTATGCCGGAAAGAAAGTGGCTGTCGGCACCTCCGGTGGAGGATTTTGTCTGATGACCGAGGGTTTAAGTCTAGCGGGTATGGCAGAACTGCCGGTGGTAGTGATTCTCGGGCAGCGGCCGGGACCGTCAACAGGCCTGCCTACTTATTCGGCGCAGAGCGATTTACATTTTGCCTTAAATGCCGGCCAGGGAGAATTCGCGCGTTTTGTGGTCGCGCCGGGCGATGCCGAAGAGGCCTATTATTGGTCAGCAGCCTCGATGAATATAAGCTGGAAGTATCAGATCCCGGGCATCATCTTGACCGATAAAAATTTAGGAGAAGGTATTTTTAATTTTGACCTTATGCTAGCTGGAGAGATAAAGGAAGAGGGCCCTGTTTTATGGAACGGCGAATCTACATATAAGAGGTATTCAGCCGCAAAGAACGGGGTTTCCCCGTTGGCATTTGCCCCAAGTAAGGATGCGGTGATTAAAGTGAATAGTTATGAGCATGACGAGTCAGGCATAACCACAGAGGAGCCGCAGCAGACAAAAATGATGCAGGAGAAACGCCTGCGTAAAGAAAAGTATTTAGCGCTGGATTTAGAAAATTTTAATACCGTAAAAGTTCACGCCGAAAAAGAATCCGAGACCGCACTTCTCTGCTGGGGGTCTAACAAAGGGGTCTGTGTTGAAGCCGCCCGGAGGCTGGGATTAAGGGCTGTCCAGCCTGTTGTCTTGAATCCCTTCGGGGCCAAGCAATTCCAGGAGGCATTAGCGGGGGTCAAGAAGCTGATTTTAGTAGAAAATAACGCTACGGGCCAGCTGATGCGGCTTATTGGCGGATACGGCTTTAAGGTAGACAAGCAGATTTTCAAATATGACGGCAGGCCTTTTTCTTTGGAAGAATTAGAAGAAGAAGTAAAGGGTGCGATAAAATGAATAAAATAAATTTGGATACTTACGCGCCGAATACCTGGTGCCCGGGATGCGGGAATTTTGCGATTATGAATGCCGTAAAACTCGTGATAGCGCAGCTATCCGCAGAAGGCCTGCCTTTAGAGGATATAGTTCTGGTTTCCGGCATCGGCTGTCACGGTAAAATAGTGGATTATATCAATGTGAATAGTTTTTATTCCATACACGGCAGGGCAACTCCGGTCGCGGAAGGGATAAAATTAGCAAAGCCAGGCTTAAAAGTAATCTGTTTTGCCGGAGACGGCGACGCTTACGGAGAAGGAATTGAACATCTGATTTTTGCAGCTAAGCGCAATATCGATATCACGATGGTTATCCATAATAACCGTGTCTACGGCCTGACCACGGGCCAATATACGCCTACCTCGCCTTTGGGGTTTAAGGGCCGCTCTACTCCCCGGGGCACAGTTGAGCCTCCGATTAACCCTTTGGAACTCATGCTCGCTAGCGGGGCAACATATCTGGCGCGTGGCACCTCTCACGGCATTGAGCTTTTAAAGAAAATCTTTAAGGAAGCAATTTTACATAAAGGATTTTCTCTGGTAGATGTCCTGCAGGTCTGCGTTACTTATTTCAATATGTACGAATATTACAATAAGCACGTTTATGAGCTGAAAGATAATAATCTTCAGGATTTTAACCAGGCCTTAAATAAAATCAGGGAATGGGATTATAATCATGAAGCCCCGATCGCATTAGGGGTATTTTATAGAAAGGAATTTCCTGCATTTGAGGATAATTTCATAAAAGACCGGCCAGGGCAAGCAGACAGGGAATCAAAAATAAGCGAGTTCTTGAACAAAAATATTTAAGCAGCTAAAAAGTGGTCATTAAACCTAAGGAGGACGTTGCGTTATGCCGGGATTAGAAAGCGCCGCCAGGGCCATTCTTAGATCTAAAAAGATTATTGTTGCCTGTCATATTAATCCGGACGGGGATTGCATCGGCTCTATGCTGTCTTTAGGGCTGGGCTTAAAAAAGTTAGGAAAGCAGGTTTATCTCATCAGCGCAGACGGCGTCCCCAAGCGGTACAGGCAGTTGCCGGGTGCAGATTTGATAAAGAGAGGAGTAAACAAAGACGCTGACCTTGTCGTCGCGGTTGATTGTAATGATAAGGAGATGCTGGGTAAAAGCCACGATAGTTTCAGGCGCGCAAAAGATATTTTAGAAATCGACCACCATTTATTCAGAAAACCTTTCGGTAGTATTACTTATGTGGATACCAAAGCCGCTGCTGTCGGAGAGCAGATATATTTACTCCTTAAGAAGATGAATGTGGGGATAGGCGTCGATATAGCTCAAAATATTTTGACCTCTATTATAGTAGAAACTAATGCCTTCAGGCTTCCGGATACCAGGCCTTTTACTTTCCGGGTATGCGCTGATTTACTCGAGGGCGGATTAGATTTTTATAAATTAACAGATATGATCTATTGGTCCAGGCCCAAAGAATCGGTAATCTTATCGGGGATATGTTTATCCCGCTGTAAATTTATTAAGAATGGCGAGATTGTCTGGTCGGTCGTAAGAAAAAAAGATTTTAAAACAACAAAGGGCCAGGATGAAGATGTTGATTCGGTAGCTGAACAGATGCGGGCGATCGGGAGCGTTAAAATCGCCGTTTTTTTCAGGGAGAAGAATAACGGGAGATTAAGGGTCAGTATCCGGTCAAAAGGCGGTATCAACGCTGCGGCATTGGCGCGGCACTACGGCGGCGGCGGCCATTTTGATATCGCAGGATGTTTTATTAGAAATAGCCATGGATCTATGAGAGATTTTCTTAGACTGGCCGAGACATTATTAAAGACAGAGGCTAAGGCAAAAAGCAAGCAAGTGCTATAATAAAAAAAGAATAAATATGCAGAGATAAAGAATAAGAACCCAAAAATTATACATAGCTAAAAAGGAGAAGCGGATAACCGGAGGTTTGGGTTAAGAAACAGGATTATTAGTTTTTCTATTGAATAATCATAAAATAGCAGTATAATAAATTTAACTTGAGGTTCTTCCGAAGATTATTTTAATAAAAGAGGAGGTAGGTATGAGGAAAATGTTTTTTTTGTCGGCGATGGCCATTTTTTTGTGCGGGTGCGCGACTATGGCGACTTCTCAGCTGACGGCAAACAACCGGATGAATTTGGTGCGCCTTTCGCAGGGCATGAGCAAGCAGCGTGTTTTGGATATCATGGGGACCGGAATCAGTATCTATAATTGCGACCTGGGGTCTTCTAAAACACGTATTAATGTCAGGCTAAATAATCCCCACCGTACAGAAACGATAGAGACATCGGGTAAGACACTGGAAATACTTTATTATATAACCGATATTAGAAGTAACAATTGTACGATTGATGAGGAAGAGTTGACTCCTCTGGTATTTGATAATTCTAAGCTTATCGGTTGGGGCCACAATTTTTTATTGGAAGTTTTTCCCGAAATAAAAGCAAGACAGCAAGCGCAACAGCCGATGGCAGAAAAAGCCGCGCCTGAAATAGAATCAAAAGCCCAGGCGGTAAAAGAAGTTGTTCCTGTAGCAGCTCCCGCTAAAATAGAAGAGGCCGCTCCGCAAGCAGCCCCGGCTGAGGTAGCAGAAGTTGCTCCTCAGGCTACAGATAAGGTAAAGGAAGCAGGCCAATTACCAGAGGCAAAATAAAAAGTAATTGTAAAAGGCCGTGGTTTAAAGTAACCATGGCCTTTTTGTTTATTCAGCATTTAGTATAAGGAGGATAGCAGGTGCTAAAAATAAAATTCCCGGAGAAAGTGCTCAGGGAGATAATCATCTTCGCCGGCATTTATGCAGCCTGGGTCGTCTATATAAATATAAAGAATCCCCCTGCTGAATTAAATAACGACGCCCTCGTACCTTGCCTTTTTTCTCTGCCGCCGATAGGTTTATATAGCCTCTATTTCATAGTTATAAGATATATAATTTTTAGAACCATATTGTCCTGGATCAGGAAGGGGCGTTTAAAACGCGCTGGCAAGAAAGTTACGAAATAAGGCAGGAGAGTTTAATTTTGCTTGAGGAGCAGTTTATCGTCCTCGGTTAATTCAGCAGAGAGAAGCCACACCGAAATCTGCAGCCGTTCATCGTTTATCCGTATGATTTTACCGTCTTTCTGGATATCCTCGCCCTTATTTATATCTTTTACCTTATCCTTGTCTTTAAATAAAAATATCAGCTGATAGAGGACATTATTTTTTGTCTTCCGTTCTTCCGTGCTTACCTGGTAGTAGGTGCCCTTAAAGTCGCTTCCCGTATCAAAAAAATCGTATTCCCCCACATTACTGACTTTACCCCCGGCAGAAATCTCTTTACCCAAGTTATCTTTTAATATTTGTTCTTTCTGTAGGTCAGTTGCCTTCTGGAAATTATCGACCAGCTCCCCGATATCCATTGTGCCGCAGTAAGAAAGACCTCCTACCCCAAAGATAAAAATTAAGAAAAACGCACAGGTTTTTACGATTTTTTTCATCTAGCCCTCCTTAACTTATATTTCCTTAAATTATACCTTTTAAAGATAGAAGAAACAAGCATTTTTATGGCAGGTGTGATAGCGGGTCCTGTCTTGGGTAGTTTTTTGCAGCACCGCTCCAAATTCCCCACCGAGGAATTTGTCGCTTGAAGTTTCTGCTCACTCTCACCAATTTCTCTTGCTAGCGGGTGAACCCTGGCCGCTCGCATCTTCAAGATGCTGTTCGAAAACACCCAAGCCACCCGCTAAATATGAATCTGACGAGTCACAATAAATGAATCTGGCGGTTTTCGAGCGAATGGAGGTTTTAGCCAATGGAGCTTGAGCATTGAGGGAATCCCCGTGGAGCGAAGCGACAAAACGGGGATGGCGAAGCTGTTTGAGCAGCATTTGTTAGAACAAATGCTGCGAGTTCTGCAGCCACCGAAATGCGAAAGATCATTGGCGTTAAAAAACCGACTTGAGCGAGAAAACTGACAGATTCATTTACGGGATAAGCACCTCTTGCGAGAGAGGAAATGGGATTGAGTTAGTAAAAAAATAACTTGACAAATATATGCTCATTGCATATAATTATATCTAATATTAATATATTTATATGCTAATTGCATATAGGGATACAGACCGATGATACAGTTTTCCAAAAATACCCTTAAACTCTTAAGAGTTTTTTACGCGCGCCCCCAGCAGCAGTTTTATATCCAGGAGCTGGGCCGTATGCTCAGGGTTAAGCCGGGGGTCTTCCAAAGGACCCTTTATAAGCTGGAAAAACAGGGGGTCTTGCAGAGTAGTTTCAAGGCTAACGCCCGCTTTTTCAGCGCCAATGAAAATTACCCCCTATATAAGGAATTTAGGGCAATCGTTCAAAAGATAGCTAATCTGATAATTATCATAGCTATCTTTAATTTTATCCTTGCCGGTTCCGGCCCAGGTTTTTGCGATGAGCAAAAATCACAGGCCTTGTCGCTTTCCTCGCTAAAGGATGCGATTAAGATTGCCTTTAAGAACAACAAGGATATCCGGATACAGGAGTATGCGCTGAAAATAGCCGATGCCGATATCTTAAATGCCAGAAGCGAATTCCTGCCGAAAGTTGATTTTAATGCCGGTTATACCCGTAACGGCGCGGTGCTGGCATCTTCAACTAGCGCTACCAAGAAGGATAACGGGATATTCAGCGGTTACAAAAACGATAACACTATGGGAATTAGCATAAATGACACTCTCTATAACGGAGGGGCCAATCTGGCTGCCTTAAGAGAGGCGCAGCTTGCCTTAAAAGAACAGAGAGAGACTTTAAGGGCGACAAAACTTAACGTGGAGTTTGAAGCCAAGCGGCTTTATTACGGGCTCTTGCTTGCTTATGAGACAAGGCGTATCGCAGAAGATTTAGTAGAGCAGGCCAGGAGCCATTATGAGGAAGTAAAACACAATTTTAAACAGGGGACTTCTTCTCGGTTTGATGTCTTACAGTCCAAGGTGCAGGTTTCCCTGCTCATGCCGCAGTTAATCAACGCGCAGAATTCCATAGACTTGATTATCGCCGAAATGAATAAATTACTCGGCTTAAGGATAAGCGATAAGATAATTATCAACGATAAATTAGTTTATGCGCCGTTTGAAATAAAGGAAGTGGATTTCTTGAAAGAGGCTTATTTGAATGAGCCGGAGATGATTTTAAAGTCCCTGGGCATAGATATCAACAAGTGGGCGATTAAATACGCTAAGGCAGGCTGGCTTCCGCAGGTAGAGACAAGCGCGGAATATTCGTACCGCTCCAATAATTACGCAAATATGTTTAATAATAAGCATAATAACTGGAATATAGGGCTTTCCGTAAGCGTGCCCATCTTCGACGGATTTTCTACCAAGGCAAAGGTGGATGCGGCCAAGGCAAAATACATGCAGGCAGTTATCGGGAAAGAGAATTTAGCCGACCAGGTGGCTGTGGACGTAAGGCAAGCCTGCCTGGACCTGGTAGAGGCATCATCACTGATAAAATCGCAGGAAGATAATCTCCAGGATGCCAAGGAAGCGTTAGAGATTTCCTATGTCCGTTACAATAACGGCGTGGGCATAAACCTGGATGTTCTGGATGCGCAGGTCTCTTTAGCTAAAGTAGAAAAGAACCTTAGTGAAGGTATTTATGATTATATTATGGCCCAGGCAAAGCTGGATAGGGTTATGGGCAGGGGCCTGGTAGAGGAGGAGAAATGAAGAAAAAAATAAAGTTTATGATTATAGCCGGAGTTTTGATTATCGCTGTTTTAGCCGCAGGAGTTTTTATCTTAAAAGAGAGGGGCGCTAACGGTAAGATTATCAAAGCTTCGGGTATCATCGAAGGCGATGATGTGCGCATATCCTTTCGGGTGCAGGGGCAAATCGAGGAACTCTTGAGCGATGAAGGCATGGTGATCAAAAAAGGCGATATTGTCGCCCGGCTGAACAAGGACGAACTGAGCAAAGTCAAGGCCGAGGCAGAAGCAGCGCTGAAGCTTGCCGAATACCAGTATAAACTCGATTACGATGACTATATAAGAGCTGAAAACCTCCTCAAGGCAGGGGCAATCTCCGCACAGAAGCGCGATGCAGCCAGGACCCAGATGGATACTGATTCCGCCAATATCAAACAGCTACGCGCTTCTCTGGAATTGGCGAATACGAAATTAGGCTGGGCAGACCTGGCCAGCCCCCTGGATGGCTACGTACTGGTTAAGAGCGCTCTGGCCGGAGAGGTAGTACAACCGGGTGCCCCGGTTTTTACTGCCGTAAATTTGGATAATATCTGGGTTACTGCTTATATCAACGAGTATGATTTAGGCAAAGTAAAATTAGGCCAGAAGGCCTACGTAGAAACAGATACTTATCGCGGCAAAAAATATAGTGGCCGGGTTTCTTTTATATCCAGCCAGGCAGAATTCACTCCTAAATACATCCAGACTAACGAAGAAAGAGTAAAGTATGTTTATAGGATAAAGGTTAGGGCGGATAATTCCAGCCTGGATTTAAAACCCGGCATGCCCGCAGACGCTTACATAATACTCGAGTAAAATTCATCGATGATTACCATAAAGGCCGAAAACCTCACCCGTAAATTTGGCGATCTGACTGCTCTAGACCAGCTTAATCTGGAAGTCCAAGAAGGCGAAATCTTCGGTTTAGTCGGGCCTGACGGTGCAGGCAAGACAACTACCATGCGCCTTTTAACCGGAATCCTGGAGCCTACATCCGGAGAGGCCTGGGTTTATAACAGGCATACTGTCAAAGAAGCAGAGCCCCTTAAAGAAAATATTGCTTATATGTCGCAGCGTTTCGGGCTTTATGAAGAATTGAGCGTAATGGAGAATATCAATTTTTACGCTGATGTTTACGGCATTGCCAAGGATAAGCGCAGCGAGGCTATTGAGCGGCTCTTGGGTTTTTCCGGGCTCCTGCCTTTTAAGCAGCGTTTTGCCGGAAAACTCTCCGGAGGCATGAAACAGAAACTAGGATTAGCTTGCGCATTAATTCATACCCCGCGGGTCTTATTCCTGGATGAGCCCACTAACGGCGTAGACCCGGTCTCCCGCAGGGATTTCTGGAATATACTCTATGATCTGCTCAAAGAAAAAGTCACTATCTTCTGCTCTACCTGTTATCTTGATGAAGCCGAACGCTGCGGCAGGGTGGGCCTGATGCATAAAGGGAAACTCTTACGCTGCGATTCTCCTGATAAAATCAAAAAAGAGCGTAATGTCAAAACCCTCGAAGAGGCATTCATCACTATTATAAAAGAATGCGAGGCAAAGGAGCGCAAAGTTTCATCATGAGCCCCGATAATAATATCGCAGTCAGCGTCCAGAACCTGGAAAAAAAATTCGGAGATTTTACCGCAGTCAACCGGATTAATTTTGAAGTTAATAAGGGTGAAATTTTTGGATTCTTAGGCCCTAACGGCGCGGGTAAATCTACGACTATCAGGATGCTCTGCGGCATTATTTCTCCTACCTCAGGCAGCGGCCGGGTAGGAGGTTTTGATATTATCAAAGAGCAGCATAAAATAAAAGAGCATATCGGCTATATGTCGCAGAAATTTTCTCTTTATAATGATTTGACCGTTGAGGAGAATATTAATTTTTACAGCGGCATATATAAAATTCCGCGTAAGGAGAAAAAAGAGCGCTTTGAGGCGACGATTCGCACCGCAGGATTGGAAGGGATGGAGTCAAGCCTTACTGCTACGCTTGCCGGAGGGTGGAAGCAACGCCTGGCCTTAGGGTGCGCGTTACTGCATAAGCCAAAGATTATATTCCTCGATGAGCCGACCTCAGGGGTTGACCCTATAACCCGCGCTAATTTCTGGGGCATTATAAAGCAGCTGGCTGGTTTAGGTGTAACCGTATTTATCACCACCCATTATATGGATGAGGCGGAGAATACAAACCGTATGGTTTTAATCTACCGCGGCACAATTATCGCCCAGGGCAGCCCACGGGAGATGAAGACTAAATATATGAAGGATGAGGTGCTTGAGATTGCTATAGCTAATTCCCAGGACTGGCTGGATAGGGTTAGTAAAATCGAGGGCGTCAAAGAAGCAGCGCTCTTTGGGGCGACTATCCATACCGTTGTTTATGACAGCAAAAAGGCCATCCCGGCGATAGAGGGATTCCTGCAGAAAGAAAAGGCAGGCGATTTTACCGTAAATAAAATTATGCCTTCTCTGGAAGACGTATTTGTTTCTTCGATAGAAGAATATGACCGTTCAGAATCTAAAAAGAATTAAGGCTTTAGCCTGGAAGGAATTTATCCAGATTAAGCGCGATCCGAGGTCGCTATCAATGGCATTAGCGATTCCGATATTCCTGCTTTTGATTTTCGGCTACGGGCTCTCTCTGGATATTGACCACGTGCGCACCATCGTCTGGAACCAGGACGGCTCGCAGTTTAGCCGCGATTTTCTGCTTAATTTTAAAAATTCCAAGTATTTTGAAATAATCGGCTATACCGATAACTACCGCGATATTGAGCATAAGATTGACAGCGGAGATATATTGATGGCGCTGATCATACCTAAAGATTTTTCACATTATATCAGGTCCGGAAAAACTGCGCCTTTGCAATTGATTGTGGACGGAAGCGATGCCAATACCGCGACTATAGCCATGGGCTATGTGCGCTCGGTAGTCGCCAAATATAATGTCGACCTTTTAACTAGCGCGCTCGCACAGCACGGCCTTAAACAGGCCAAAACGTTGGATGCCCGTTCCAGGATCTGGTTTAATATGGGCCTAGTCAGCACCTGGTTTATTATTCCCGGCGTCATCGCCATGATTATTATGATTATTGCGGCACTGCTCAGTTCCTTAACTGTAGCCAGGGAATGGGAGAGGGGCACCATGGAGCAATTAATTTCCACTCCCGTAAAGGCCCCGGAACTGATCATCGGTAAATTCATCCCCTATTTTACTATCGGGTTCTTTGACCTGGTAATAGGCGTGATTATGGCCAGATTTTTGTTTGGCGTGCCTTTTCGGGGCAGCTATCTTTTGCTGATTATTTTAAGTTCATTATTTTTAACCGGGGCATTGTCGCAGGGGATATTAATCTCGGTAGTTGCCCGGACGCAATTGATGGCTAGCCAGCTGGCCAGCCTGACCACCATGATACCGACTATGCTTCTCTCGGGGTTTATTTACCCGATTTTTAATATGCCCAAGGCAATCCAGGCAGTTACTTATCTTGTTCCTGCGCGTTATTACATCGTGATATTAAGAGAGTTATTTTTAAAAGGCGGCACGATACGCACGATGTGGGATGAGGCGGTTTTCCTTTTGTTATTTGCCTCTGTGATGTTGACTTTTGCGGTAAGGAAATTCAGGAAAAAGGTGGCTTAATTATTCCGCTTTGCGGGATTTCATGCTGAACAAAAAATTAAAGTGCCAATGTTTGAACGGGCAAGGGCTATCCTGATAAAGGAATTTAAACAAATCTTCCGCGACCCGCGGATGAAGACAGTTATTTTTATTACCCCGCTTCTGCAGATAATTCTATTTGGCTATGCCGCCAATAAAGATATCAATTATGTCCCCACGGCGATTTTTGACCGTGATAATACCAAGGAGAGCCGTGAGCTCCTGCGCCGGTTCACCTACTCCAAATATTTTGTTCCCGAACGTTATCTCAATAGCGAAAAGGAGCAAAACGAAGTGCTGGATAAGGGGCTATCTAGCGTAGTTATTCACATTGACCGCGGTTTTGGCCGCGACCTTAACGCCGGAAAAGACGCGGCCGTGCAGTTTAGTTTTGACGGCACAGACTCAAATACAGCCATGATTATCATGGGCTATGCCAATACGATAGTAAATAACTATCAGGTTGACCTGATGAAAGAGGAAGCTGCGGCAAGCGGTGAGGTATCAAATATGCCCAGCGTAGATTTGCGGGACCGCGCCTGGTTTAACGGAAACCTCATCTCCAGAAATTATTATCTGCCCGGGGTAATCGCTACCATTGTGACCGTGATGTCTCTTTTATTGAGCGCCATGGCCATAGTAAAAGAGAAGGAGATTGGCACTATGGAGCAGCTGACGGTCAGCCCCCTAAGGCCCATTGAGCTTATTATAGGAAAGCTTCTTCCTTTTGGCGTAATCGCGCTGATCCAGATTACCCTGATTACTATACTGGGTGTAGTCTGGTTTCATATACCTTTAAGAGGAAATTTGCTTTTATTGCTTTTTTCTACCTGTATATATTTGTTCACCACTTTAGGGATAGGCCTGTTTATCTCCACGATATCCTCCACCCAGCAGGAGGCAATGATGTCGGTTTTTCTCTTTTATATGCCGACAGTCCTCTTATCCGGTTTTGCTTACCCCATAGCCAATATGCCCAAGGTTATCCAGTGGTTTACCATTATAAATCCCCTGCGTTATTTTATGGTGGTGATCAGGAGTATATTTCTAAAAGGGGTGGGGATTGATATTCTCTGGACCCAGCTTATGCCATTATTCATTATGGGCCTGGTGGTGATTACCTTAAGCGCCATGAAATTCCGTAAGAGTTTGGGATAGGGATAGAGAAAATTCTTGATAGAGCGAGGTATTACGGATATAATCTGCTATACGTAAATAGAGAAGTTTTCCTTGCGGAATCTTAAGAAAGGTCTTTAAAGGATGAAAATTTTAAGAAGGCTGATTATTTCTCTGGGGATAGTTTTTATTGCCCTGGTTATTCTTTTAATCGCCGTTTTTTCTATTGTGAAGCACCTCAGGATAAAGGAGATAGTCGAGAGTAAAATAGAAGAGACCCTGGGGATCAAAGTTACCATAGATAAAATAGAGTTTTCGCCGCTTCTGACCCATATCGCCGTAAAAGGGATAACCGTGCATAATCCCGCAGGCTTCCCGCAAGAGGAGCTTGCCTATCTAGATTATATCCACCTGGTGTTTGACCCCTGGGAAGTCCTGATCCGTAAAAAACCCGATATTTATCTTTTTGCCATGGACTTAAAACAGTTGAATATCGTCAAAAATAAGGGGGGTAAGATAAATATAGACGGGATTGTTTCCCCTAAAAAAGAAGACGCCGGCGATGAGCCGGATTTTTATTTTGATATCGTGGTCTTGAGTATCGGCGATGTAAAATATACGGATTATACCGCCAAACCCCCGAAAGAATATAAATATCATATAGGAATAAAAAATACGGCATTTGTCGGCCTGAAGGATGAAAATGCGGTAGTGAAGATGGCTATTTATAAAGCAATAGAGAATACCGAGATCGGAAAATTGCTTGACCTTACCTTTGTGCAGCTTCTTTCACAGATAAAAGGCACAGCAGATGCTGCTTGGGGCACGGCAAAGACCGGAGCAAGGGATGCCTGGGGGATCGCTACCTTGCCCTTTAAGCTGCTTTTTAGCAAAGACTAGATGTCAGTTAAATTCTACTTTAATTTCAGGAAAAAGAGCGGTTTCAAATCAGCGGATAATCTTTCGCAGAAAAACGGGATTTTTTTAGAAGGCAATAACGGCTCTACCGTAATCCTTATCCACGGCCTCACCGGGACTCCCCATGAAATGAGTTTTTTGGCGCGTTTCTTAAACAGCAGAGGATACGCCACTCTCTGCCCGGTCCTGGCAAACCATGGTGAGCCTATGGAGGTATTAAAGAATACCACCTGGCAGGAATGTTATCAGTCAGTGCGTGAGGCCTTTATGAAGATTAACTCAGGAAAAGGATTAATATTTGTGTCGGGTTTATCGCTGGGTGCGCTTTTGGCATTACTCCTTGCGGAGGAATTCCCGCAGAGAGTAGCGGGGGTGAGTTGTTTATCGCCTACATTATTCTATGACGGCTGGAACGCGCCGTGGTATCAGTGTTTCCTGCCTTTAGCATCACATACCTTCTTAAAGCATTTCTCTTATTTTAAAGAAGACTCACCCTATGGCATCAAGAACGAGCAGTTGCGTAAAGTTGTACACAGGTATTATAATAAGGCCCGCATATCCGATATGGAGGGCGTGGCGCGCTACGGTTATCCTTATTTTCCCGTAACCCTCTTATATCAATTGCGCCTTTTAGTGAGACACTTGACTAAAAAACTGGGATATATTAATGCCCCGGTTCAGTTAATACAGGCAAAAAACGACGATGTTACCAGCGTAAAGAATTCGCAATTTATTTACGATAAGATTAAATCCGAAATGAAAGAGATAGTGCTTCTTCATGATTCTTATCATATTATTACCGCTGACCAGGAGCGCGATAAGGTAGCAGAGGCGATGGATAGTTTCTTTAAGCGTATCGGGGGAGATTTAAAAGGTGCGTAATATCAGGCTTCCTTATTTATCGCAGTGCATGGTCTTTTTTGATTTTGATAATACCATCACCCTTTCCGACATATTGGATGATATCATAGAGCATTTTTCCATCAATACCGAATGGATAGCCCTGGAGAATGCCTGGAAGAGGCACGAGATAGGTTCGCAGGCTTGTTTAGAAGGGCAGTTACGCTCGGTCAGGGTGACCAAGAAAGGTTTATTAGAATATCTCTCCCGGATCAGGATTGACCCGCATTTTTATAATTTCTTCAATATGTTGAAAAGGGAGAAGATAAAACCGATTATCTTAAGCGATAATTTTACCTTTATCATAGAGACTATCCTGCGTAATAACGGGATAAGGGGGATAAAGGTGTATGCTAACAGCTTGAAATTCCATAAAGACAGGATTATTCCTTCGTTCCCTTACGCCAATAAGCGTTGCCTGCGCTGCGCCCACTGCAAAAAGAAAAACTTGCTTAGGAAGAATATTAGAGATAAAATTATTATTTATATAGGAGACGGGCTTTCCGATGTCTGCCCCGCAGAGTGTTCGGATATATTGTTTGCCAAGGAGAGCTTGTTGAATTACTTTAGAAAAAATAAAAGGCTTTGCCTGGCGTTTAATAACTTAGAGGATATTACCGGTTATTTCAGGGGGTTAGAGATATGAATTATAAAGAGAAGGTAGCGCAAAAGCCCAAGAGGACTAGGATTGATGAGCTTCTGCAATTGGAGTCAGAGTATTGTTCCTGGGGCGATACGGTCCACTACGCGGAAAAATTAAATATCTTTGACCGCGCCGAAGGCATATATCTATATGACCAGGATGGCGGGGAATACCTTGACCTGCAGATGTGGTATTCTGCCGCTAATTTCGGGTATAAAAATCCGAGATTAAACGAGGCCCTGAAAAAACAAATAGACAAACTCCCGCAGCTGGCCTGCCAGTATCTCCATGAAGAAAAAATCCGGCTGGCGACAAAGCTCTCCCGGAGAATCAGCACGATTTTTGAAGAAAAAGGCAGGGTGCATTTTAATGTGGGCGGTTCGGCTGCCGTAGAGGATTCACTTAAGATCGTCCGGGGCCATACGGGCAGAAATTTGATGTTTGCATTTATGGGCGGTTATCACGGCCGGACCCTGGCGGCTTCAGCTATTACATCAAGCTACAGGTACAGAGAGAGGTTCGGCCATTTTTCCGATAGGGCATGGTTTATACCTTACCCTTATTGTTTTCGGTGTTCCTATGAAAAGAAAAGGGATTTCTGCGATTTGTATTGCCTCAAGCAATTTGAAAAATTATTTGAAACCGAATACCATTCTGCTTCAAATCATAAAACAGGCAGGAGCGAATTCGGGGCTTTTTATATTGAGCCCGTACAGGGCACGGGCGGTTACGTGGTGCCTCCCCAGGAATATTTTTCCGGCCTCAAAGAAATCCTGGAGAGGCACAATATACTCATGGTAGACGATGAAATTCAGATGGGTTTCTTCAGGACAGGAAAATTCTGGGCCATTGAACATTTTAATGTGGCTCCGGATATCATTGTTTTCGGTAAGGCCATGACCAACGGACTCAACCCTTTATCGGGCATCTGGGCAAAAGAAAAATTAATTTCACCCAATGTATTCCCTCCCGGTTCAACACACTCCACATTTTCTTCCAATCCCTTGGGCACGGCAGTGGGCCTTGAGACATTGAACCTAATAGATGAGTCCAATTTTGCAGTAGAGGTGCCTAAAAAAGGCGAGTATTTTGTATCCAGGCTGCGTAAGCTTACAAAAAAATACCCTCAAGTCGGCCATGTAGGGGGGCTGGGCCTGGCTATAAGAATAGAAATGTGCCAGAAAGACAGTTTTACCCCTAACAAAGAACTTACTGATGCCGTCACTAATATAGGTTTAAGCGGCACGTTGAGTGTAGGAGGTAAAAAGAGGGGCCTCGTACTCGATGTGGGCGGTTATTATAAGAATGTTTTTACTCTAGCGCCTTCCTTATATATCAGCCAGGATGAAATAGACCTGGCAGTCGATCTTTTTGAAGAGGCCCTCTCGAGGGCACTTAAAAAATCCTAAAAAACCTTCCTTAATGTCCATTCAGAATATCCGCATACTGGATTTTGATGCCAGCCTGATAAAACAACAAGAGATCCTTCAAAAATATAGCCCACAGATTATAGACTTGTCTGCTTTTGGCCCCAGGGTAAGGCTTTGGATGGATAAAAAAACAAAATTGGCTATTGAAGGGCGGCTGTGTGGCCTGGCAGAAAATTCCCTTATTTTTTTAGGTTCGGGGGACTTTCATCATATCAGCTCTATTTTGATTGATCAGTCCGATGAACCATTTTCATTAGTAGTTTTTGATTTTCATCCGGATTGGGATATCATTCCGCCTAAGTATGGCTGCGGCTCATGGGTAACACAGGCGTTGAAAAATAAAAATATTAAAAAATGCCTGTTAGTGGGAATTGCCTCAAATGATATTTCTACCGGGTATATTCAGAGCGGGAATCTAGGCTCACTTAAGGATAGCCGGGTCAGGATATATCCTTATTACCATAAACCATCGCGTGTTTTTTTACGGGATATCCCGCAGAATGATTCCCTAAGGCTTAAAAAATGTTTTTTGGGCAGTCAGATATATTGGAGCGAGCTTGCCGGAAAGAATTTAGCGGATTTTTTTCTTAGCGTTATTCAATCTTTGCCTACCAGGCAGGTATATGTTTCCATAGATAAGGATTGCCTGAAAAGAGAATATGCCCTGACTAATTGGGAAGAGGGTTTGCTTTCGTTAGAAGAACTCCTGCTGATGCTGAAGGTAATCAGGGATCACCTGGAGATAATCGGTGTAGACATAACCGGAGAATATTCTCCGGTTATATTGGCTTCTAAGTTTAAGGCGTTTTTCTCGCGCTTAGACCACCCCAAAGATGTAGCCGCAAATCATTCCTCGGATTCTCTTATCCACGCCACCAACCAGGATACTAACCTTAGGATTTTAGAAACCTTAATTGATTAAAAGCATAAGAAAATTTAAGATAGTATTTTTGCGATACGGTCCAGGTCTGCTTTAGTCAGGAAGGTGCTGGTAGAGAGGCTGATGTGCCTTTGGGCGAGGTAACGGGCGTTGGGCGCGTCCTGGGGCGGGATGATATCTTTTAAATATGCATAATCATTAATGGCCGCAAGGTAGATTATAGATACGCCTAGCCCTGTTTTAGCCAAAATTTGTGCAGCTTTATTTTTTTGGGAGGGATGATCAAAAAGCAGGGTCAGGTAGGGATAGCTTGCATAATTTTCTGCGGGCGCGGTAATCAAATGTATCCCGGGAATATCTTCTAATAATTTTAGGTATTCGGATACTCTTTGCCTTTGTTTGTTTATTTCCTGATCCAGGCGCGTAAAAGTCAGGTGGCCGATTCTCTTCCTGAACTCTGATACTGCATGCAGCGGAAAATCCGGGGTATAATATTCTCCGGCTGCCCTCTCTGGCTGCCTGCGCCAGGACCAAAAGAGCCGGGGGGCATTAAAGACAAACCAGAAGAGGCGCGGCCTGTAAAAAAGCCAGTATCCGAATAATTCCAGTATTTTTAAGCCTTCAGAGAGAGGGTCTTTATGGGAGAGGCGCTGGATTGTTTTTTCAATTAACGGGGCAAAGGCAGTTTCTCCGGTGACAATAACGCCGCCTTCGTAAATAGTCAGGCCCTTACCGCGGCAGAGGCTAAAGAAGGAGAAGTCCCCCAGTGCCCCGGTCTTTTTATTTTTGTACATCGCCCCCAGTGATTGGGCACAGTCCTCAATAATAAATATTTTATTTTCCCGGGTGATTTCTTGCATAGAATCAAAGTCTACGGGTATTCCGCCTAAATGCACGGCGACAATCGCCAGGATATCCGGATTACTTAGGCATAATTCCCTAAGCTGCCGGGAATCGAAATTAAAATTATCTTTCTGTATATCGCATACGAGGATTTTTAATCCGGCCCTTTTTATTGCCAGAGGTATGAGGGGGCAGATAAAGGCAGGGATGATAATAGTTCTTTTAGGAGAGAGTGTTTTTATGGCCTCTAAAATAAAATAAAAAGCCGCGGTGCCCGAATAAGTGACCCTGGCAAAAGGTACGCCCAGATATGACTGGAAATCTTCTTCTAAAGAGCCTTTCCCTGCCTGTCCTGAAAAGAGGGAGAGGATGTCTCCGGCATAAAAAGGAAACCCTGCGGTAGGAGGAATCTCTCGTAATAGGCTCATTTTTATTTAATATATGACTATTTTATGCTAAAATAGCACAAAATTCAAGGTACTTATTATGCTAAACATTACCGCTCGTATTGTAGATTCTGTCAGTAAAATAAAAAGGGATGATTGGGATGCGGTTTTTAAAGATGCGCCCGAAGGATACCCTTTCTATGAACTCTTAGAAAGTTCCTGCCTGCGGGAATTTAGTTTCCATTATCTTATTTTATCTGAAGGAGACGGCATTGTTTTTATTGCGCCTTTATTCATTGCCGATTTTAACCTGGATATTGCTGCAGGTAAGTTTATCGCAGGCGGCATCCAACTCCTGCGCAGAATTTTCCCGCGTTTACTCGTGGTCAAGACGCTGTTCTGCGGTTCTCCTTTCGGAGAGAATGGCGTGGCGGGTGTCAGGGATTCTTTTGAGCATAAAAATGAGCTGATTGCAGAGTTAGTTAAAGGGATAGAAGGCTTTTGCCAGGAAAAGAAGATACCTTTGATTCTCTTTAAAGATTTCCTACCAAAAGAAACTCTGTTTCTGGATGCGCTCCTGCCTTATAGGTTTTTTAAAGTAAAGAGTTTTCCCTGCGCGGTGACACAACTAGGGTGTTTTTCTTCTTTTGACGATTACCTATCCAGCCTGGGCAGCGCTACCAGAAAGAACCTGCGCCGGGAAATCAAAAAAGCTTATTCTACGGCAGAGATTAGCGTTAAGGCAGTAGATTGCGTTGGTGAAATAATAGAAGATATCTACCGGCTTTACCTGAATACTTACGGCGCGGGAATGACCAAATTCGAGAAGCTCACCCCGCAGTTTTTCTTAAACGCAGGCAAGGAGATGCCTGGGCAGGCTAAATTTTTTCTCTATTATGTAAATGGAAGGTTGGCCGCCTTTAATCTCTGTTTCGTATATCCGGATTTATTTATTGATAAATTCATCGGTTTTGATTATGATATATCCCAACAGGTACACCTTTATTATCTGAGCTGGTGTTATAATGTAGAGTGGTGCCTGAAGCACAAGATAAGTTCGTATCAGACCGGCCAGACTGATTACGGGGCAAAGTTAAAACTGGGGGCAAAACTTATCCCGCTCTACGCTTACCTTAGGCATAACAGCCGCGCAATCAATGCAATCCTGGCTTTATTGGCTAAATTCCTTAATCCGGAAAAATCTGACGCACTGTTAAAAGATAAACTTTGATGTTCAGAAAAAAAATAACCTTTAAGATATTACTGATTTTAATCTCTTCGGATGTGCTGGAGACCCTCACGCATTTCTGTTTTAAAAAAAGCACGTTTTCCATAAGCAGCGTTGAAATAAAGGTCCTTTCGGATATCCTCGTTTTTTTATTCGGGGTTTTATCTTCGCCGTTTTTATGGGCCGGCCTGGCATCGGTTGCCGCTACCTTCATCATCTGGTCTGCTATCCTCTCTAAAATAGACCTAAGCGTTGCCGTACCTGTCTGCAGTTTCAGCTATATTGCCGTTCCTTTAGTTTCTATTATTTTCCTGCATGAAAAAATCAGCATGCTGCGCTGGGTGGGGATAATTTTTATTTTAATAGGGGTGATATTTGTTTCCCTTAGCAGCAAAGAAAAGGAGTATCAGTCACCGTGAAGTGTAGTTTCGCCTTTATTATATTCCTGATTGCCTTAACGAGTATCTGCGATACTATCAATCAGCTTTTCTTGAAATCCGCCATCAATTCCTTAGGGGTCTCCTTAAGCGCCAATATTGTTAAAATATTGAAATTCATTATCAAGCTGATCCTTATCCCGCGGGTATGGATTAGCTTTATTTTCAGCGTAATTTCTTTATGTATCTGGCTCTTTGTCCTCTCTAAGATAGACTTAAATCTCGCCTTTTCTTTAGACAGCATGCATTATATTTTTATTGCTTTAGCCTCGCGTATCTTCTTAAAAGAGAAGGTAGGCCCCAAGCGCTGGATGGGCACTATTTCTATTATCGCCGGGATAATCCTGGTGAGCCTGACTTCTTAAGCAATATATTTTTTAGATGCGCCGGATGGTTTAATGATCGGGAGCAAGCATGTCTTTTAGAATGCGTCCTGTTTTTATTGTCCTGCTTTTGTTAGTTGTTTCATCGCCGCAGCTATTTTCCTCTTCAAATAATACGCTTATCGGCGATCCTGCCCCGGATTTTAAAGTTGTCTCTGCAGATAAAAAAACACTGACCCGCAGCGATATCAAAGGCAAGATAGTAGTATTGTTTTATGAAGCCAGAGGTGCCGTAGAAGAGAACCGTAAGCTAAAGGATGAGCTGAATATTTTTTATGCCGCGCAGGCCGAATCTGTGAAAAAAGATATTGTCAGGGTAGCGGTAATCAATTGCCACGGTGTCTTATTTAAGGGGGCCTGGGAAAAGGGTTTACGTGAGAGTTCCGCGAAAGAGGGGATTACCGTATACGGCGACTGGGACGGGAGTATGTCCATTGCTTATCGCGCCAAAAAAGACGAAAGCAACAGCATAATTATAGATAAGAGAGGGGTAGTCAGGTATTACGCTTCGGGTGAGATTAAGGATATAGGCAGAGTTAAGGAATTATTGCAAGTTCTCCTTCATGAAAACATAGATAAATAGAAGTAGTAGCGTTAATACGCCTAATCGTTACTTTAGGTAAGCCCATAATTCTTATGGGCTTTTTTATTTTTTACTTGACTTTTTGCATTATTTATTCTACTATTATAATAGTAGTTTTATGATACTTCTACTATAATCTATGAGGAATACGCAAAATAAAGGCACAATCGGCAGGAATATAAGGGCCTTAAGGCTAAAGAAGGGTTTTTCGCAAGACCGGCTTTCTAAGCTTACTGATCTGTCTTTGAATACTATCGTCAAGGTAGAATCAGGCAGAAATTCCAACCCTACTATAGAAACTTTATTGAGGGTCGCAAGGTCGCTGGCTGTGGGGGTCGATGACTTAATTAAATGACCTTGACACAATTACATAATTAGTTATACTTATCATATAAAGCATACAAATCATACTTACGGTAAATGAGGGGCTGTATCATAAAAGAAGGGGAGGCAAGATGGCTAAGTTTGACGGGCCTAAGGTATACGGTGCGGTAACGGTAGGAGAGAAGGGGCAGGTGGTGATACCGGCTAAGTTACGGGGGGTTTTCGGAATCAAGGCCGGCGATAAGCTGTTTGTTTTCGCCAAGCCCGGAGGTTTTATCGGCCTGATGCCTGCAGGCCAATTCAATGAATTCTTAAGCCATATGACTGAAATGCTGGCAAAGTTCAAAAAAAGGAAAAACGGGTATTAAATAATGCGTAAATTTATAAAGATTTCTGTAATTTTATTGTTCTTGGGTTTTTCCCTGCATCAGGCCCGGGCCGAGGAACTGCTCACCTGGGAGGATTGTGTTAGAGAGGCAGCGAAAAATCATCCTGATTTAATCGCAGCTAAAGAGAGCGTCAAGCAGTCCGAGGCGGAGAAGAAAATCACGGCAAGCGCGCTATTTCCCCAGATAGACAGCAGCGTGAGCGCATCCACTGCCAGGACAGATACCGGCGCTTCCAGCAAGACTGGCGATACCTATAGCTATGGAGTCACGGGCACACAACTGTTGTTTGACGGGATCAAGACCATAAACGAAGTAAAGGCAGCTTCAGAAAATATAACGGCAGCAAAAGAGAGCTTTAGATTTACCTCAAGCGAGGTCAGGTTCAGGTTAAGGAGCGCTTTTGTGAATTTACTCAAAGCCCAGGAATCGCTGCAAATTACACAGGAGATTTTTAATATCAGAAGGGCAGACCTGGAATTGATTACTTTACGCTATCAATCTGGCTTAGAGCATAAGGGGGCGTTGTTAACTGCAGAAGCGGATTTAGCGCAGGCAGAGTATGAGATTTCTCAGGCTAAAAGAAATGTGGAGGTCGCCCAGAGAGAACTAGTAAAAGAAATGGGCCGGATGCAATTAACTGGTATGCGGGTAAGGGGGGACTTTATTGTAGGGGATGCCGCAAAAGAAAAGCCGGATTTTGAAGCCCTAGCCAAAAACAATCCTTCTTTACAACAAATCATTGCCCAAAAGAACGCCGCAGGCTTTAGCCTGAAATCTGCCTATGCGGATTTTGCCCCTACGCTCTCCGGATCAGGCGGAGCAAATAAAACCGGTTCCCGCTGGACTCCGAAAAATGACCAGTGGAATTTAGGCCTGACTTTATCCCTGCCTATATTTGAAGGAGGATTAAGGCTGGCGCAGGTTTCTCAGGCAGAGGCTTTATTGAACCAGCTGCGGGCGAATGAAAGGAGCACAAAAGACAGCGCTGTTTTAACTTTGGAAGAGACGTGGGCAACATTACAGGATACCATAGAGAATGTAGGGGTGCAGAAAAAATCCTTAATGGCTACCGAAGAGCGTTCAAAGATCGCCGAGGCACAATATTCCATAGGCTTTATTTCCTTTGATAACTGGACGATTATTCAGGATAATCTGGTGAATGCAAAACTCAGTTATTTGAATGCCCAGGCCAATGCCTTGCTCGCTGAGGCAAATTGGATCCTGGCGAAAGGAGAAACGATAGAATATGCGCAAAATTAAATTAAAAATTATTTTTGTCCTTGTGATTGTATCAATTATCGCCGTCTTTATCATGGTAAAGACACGAGGCAGGAGTATGGAAAATGAAATTATTAGAGAGATTAGTCCCACAATCGGCACAATCGAGGTGATTGTCTCTACTACGGCTACGGTTTTGCCTAAGAACCGCCTGGAGGTAAAGCCGCCTGTGCCAGGGCGCGTAGAAAGCATTGAAGTGCGGGAGGGAGATATGGTTAAGACAGGCCAAATTCTGGCCTGGATGAGTTCTACTGAACGCGCAGCGCTTTTGGATGCAGCCCGGGGCCAGGGAGAGAAGGCTTTAAAATATTGGAAGGAAGTTTATAAGGGTATACCTTTATTATCTCCTATTGAGGGGGAAGTAATAGTAGCCACAACTCAACCCGGCCAGACCGTAACTACTGCTGATGCAGTAGTTGTCTTATCCGACCATCTGATTACCCGGGCCCAGGTTGATGAGACGGATATCGGCAGGGTTAAACTGGGGCAGAAGGCAATTATTACTTTAGACGCTTACCCCGATACAAAAATCAAAGCCGCCGTGGAACACATCTATTATGAATCTAAGACCGTTAATAACGTGACCATATACGAAGTTGACCTTACCCCAGAAAAAGTCCCGCCTTTCTTTCGTTCGGGGATGAACGCGACCGCGGATTTTATAGTAGAGAGCAAAGAAAATATCCTGATTATTCCCCAGGAAGCATTACGTAAGGAAAAAGGAGAGAGTTTCGTTTTGGTAAAACAGGAGAGTAATAAAGTGCCCTTAAAGACCCGCGTTACCTTAGGTGTTTCTGACGATAAAAATATAGAGGTTATCTCCGGAGTGGATAAGGACGATAAGATATTGATCGCCAGCAAAAAATATGTCCTTCCCACCGCTAATGTCGGGAGTAGCCCTTTTACGCCTTTCGGAAGAAGAAGATAACCGTTTAAATTCTAAAAAGAAGAGCCATGATTGAAGTAAAGGGTCTTTATAAGACTTACCAGATGGGTGAGGCAAAGGTGCAGGCCCTGCAGGGCGTTTCTCTAAAGGTTTCTGCGGGCGAGTTTGTAGCCATTATGGGCCCTTCGGGCTCGGGTAAATCTACGCTGATGCATGTGTTGGGTTTACTGGACAGGGCAGATGGCGGAGAGTATTATTTAGGCAAGAAAAAGATTAACGCGCTTTCGGACGAAGAACTCTCCGCAATACGTAACCGCCTGGCCGGTTTTGTCTTTCAGCAATTCCATCTTTTGCCCCGGATGACTGCCTTAGAAAACGCAGAACTTCCTTTGATTTATGCGGGTAAGCGCCATTTAAAAGAAAAGGCAAAAGAGAAAATTACAGAAGTCGGTTTAGCCGATAGGATAGATCACCGTCCCAATGAACTCTCCGGAGGCCAGCAGCAGCGCGTGGCCATAGCCCGCGCCTTAGTCAATGACCCTCTGGTAATTTTTGCGGATGAGCCTACGGGTAATTTAGATTCTAAAAGCAAGGAAGAGATTATTTCTATTTTAAAAGGATTAAACCAGCAGGGTAAGACAGTGATTGTAGTCACCCATGAAAACGAAATAGCCAGCCATGCCAGGCGCATAATCCGTATGCGCGACGGCAGGATTATTTCCGATGAAAAATCAGAGGTTTCTCCGGTAGCTGAGCAGGATAGCCAGGCAGATCAGGTAATTGACGCTGTTTTATCTAAGCACGAGAGAAAAGCCAGAGAGACCGAATTTTTTGATTATGTACGCCAGGCAGCCAGCGCCATGGTCTCCCATAAAATGCGTTCATTTTTATCTATTTTAGGTATTTTAATCGGTGTAGCTGCGGTAATTGCCATGCTTGCCTTAGGTACCGGGGCAAAACAATCGATTGAGAAACAACTGGCATCGTTGGGCTCTAACCTTCTGGTAGTCAGGCCAGGGTCTCCCAAGGTTCATGGAGTGGCGATGGAGAGCGGGACATTTACGCGTTTTACCCTGCTGGATGCAGTTAATATCGCTAAACTCACCGATACGGTAAAAAGCGTCAGTCCCCTGGTAAACGGCAAGGGCCAGATAGTCTATATGGATAAAAACTGGAATACCCAGGTGCAAGGCGCAGGGGTTGAATATGCCGCTATGCGCGCTTATTCTTCGGAAGTAGGCAGGTTCTTTAATGAAGAAGAAGTCAGGATGAGAAGTAAAGTAGCGGTATTGGGTACGACGGTAGTGCGCGAGCTCTTCGGCGATGCCAACCCTATAGGCGAAACCATCAAAATCAATTTAATCAATTTTAAGGTCATCGGCGTATTAGCCAGTAAGGGGGCAAGCGCCTTCCAAGACCAGGATGATACCATAATTATCCCGGTTACTACAGCCATGTTTAGGGTATTCGGGAAAGAATATGTGGATATTATTTTTATAGAAGCACAGGGCCCGGATTCTATAGACGCGGCGCAGGAAGAGGTATCCCAGTTGATTATTAAGCAGCACCGCTTGAGCAAAAAAGAGGCGGAAGATTCCTTTGATATACGCAATATGAGCGATATCAAAAAGACCCTGGAGGCGACTACCAAGACTATGTCATTGTTATTAGGGGCGATTGCTGCCATCTCGCTTTTAGTGGGCGGCATCGGCATTATGAATATTATGCTGGTTTCGGTCAGCGAACGCACGCGCGAGATCGGCCTGCGCAAGGCCATAGGAGCAACCAATAAAGATATTATGGTGCAATTCCTGATTGAGGCGGTGTTGATGTCCTCTCTCGGGGGGATAGCGGGGATTTTGCTGGGAAGCGGCGTATCTACGCTGATAAACCTCCTTGCCGGTTGGACGGTTGTTGTCTCAGGATTTTCCATCATACTGGCCACTACCTTTTCTTTAGGTATAGGTATAGTCTTCGGCCTCTGGCCGGCCCAGAAGGCCGCGCAACTCGATCCTATCGAGGCCTTGCGGTATGAATAAAAGTAGTTTTTAGCGGGTCCTGCCGCGGGGGCGCCTCTCGTCAAATTTTCCTCGAGGCATCCCCCGCGTCACCCGCTAAACGCTCATGTAAGCTCGAAAGCCGCCAGATTTATTTATGAATTGACATATTAATCTTTAACGGGTGGCTTGGCTTGATTCGAGCAGCATCTCGAAAATTCGAGCGGGCACGATTGCCTAGCTAAAATGAAATCGGGCAGAGCGAGAATTTTCACCGAAGTGCAGTGAGCCACGCTGGGGCGAACAAACGGTGCTGCGAGAACAAGCCAAGACAGGACCCGTTAAACTGCTACTTATGGCTACGAATTTCAAACATTAAATTTATGTTGACAAAGCGTAAAAAGGTGGTATACTTAGCTTCGTAGTAAAGAAGAGATTAGAAGTCTTATAACCGCAAGGAGAAGGATGACTAACCTTGCGGTTTTTTCGTTTCTGTCATTATTTATCCCGTTAGAAATCGGGGTAGTAAAGGTAGAAAAAGGATTTCTAAGGGGAATTTACTATAATTTCGAGGAAAAGGAGGTAGTAAGTAATGGCAAAAGGAACAGTAAAGTGGTTCAATAACCAAAAAGGTTATGGATTCATCACCCCCGAATCGGGCAGTGACGTATTCGTGCATCATAGCGCGATTCAGGGTGAAGGTTACAAATCTTTAGAGGAAGGCCAGCAGGTCGAATTTCAGATTGAAAAAGGCCCTAAAGGCGAACAGGCTACGAACGTAGTCAAGTTATAACCTAAGAAGAAATACGGCCCGCAACATTTATGAGGCGGGCCTTATTTTTTATAAAAGGAGGGAGTTAAGATGCACACAGGCAAAATTAAGAAGTTAGTCCGTGAGAGGGGTTTTGGTTTTATCAGCGATACGGACGGCAGGGAACTATTCTTCCATCAGAGCAGCATAGTGGATGCGCAGTTTACCGATTTAACCGAGGATAAAGAAGTGACCTTCGAAGTAGAAAGCTCTCCAAAGGGCCCGCGCGCTATCAATGTGCGCATTGTAGCTTAAGGAGTTTATCGATCAAAAAAGTAAAGACTTCGCATAAAGGCAGGGTCTGCAGGTATCCGTCTTGCAGGATTATCCTGAGTATCTACAACCATACCCAGTATTGCCATCTGCACCGCGATAAATTAGTGCAGGACGATAAACTGAAGGTTTCAAGATTTTGTTGAATAATCCCTCATTTCGCGCTATAATATTTACAAACGCGAAATGAGAAAGACGATCGGGCTTAAGAAAGACCGGTGTTTTTAAGGCAACTCTCTATTAGAGAGTTGCCTTTTTTTGTTTACGGAGGAAGATAATGAAGAAAAAAAAGTTAATCTTTGCCTGGGCGATGCTGGTATTGTTAACGCTGGGCACTTGCGGTTGCGCTGTGGTAGGCGCGGCAGTAAGCGCGGGCATTGCTTATGGTATCTACCAGGCTACCAAGTAACCCCGGAATTTCACTAGCAGGGGAGGGTAGATGTATTATTTTAGCGAAGAAAATATTTTTATTTTTCTGATTCAGATTTTCCTCCTTCTAGGGCTGGCTAAAGGTTTAGGAGAGCTCTTCCGTAGATGGAAACAGCCGGCGCTTACCGCGGAGATCCTGGTAGGCATACTCTTAGGGCCGACAATCTTAGGCCGTTTTCTGCCGCACCTGTATCAATCCATCTTCCCGCAGGACCCCTCCAGGAGAATATGCTGCAGACAGTAACCTGGCTGGGGCTTTTATTCTTTTTACTGGAGACCGGGTTGAAGATGGATTTCTCCAGCGCCTGGAGGCATAGGGGCAAGGCCTTAATCATTGCCCTGACCGATATAATAGTCCCTATGACGCTTGCCTTTATTGCCTGCCTTTTTCTACCCGCGTATTATCTGACCGATCCTAATCAAAGACTGGCTTTTTCTATTTTTATGGCTACAGTGATGACTATCAGCGCCATGCCTACTGCCGTCAGGGCCCTGCATGACTTAGACCTGATTAAGACAGATTTGGGTTTTCTGATTATGTCCGCCTTGTCGGTGAATGAAATTATCGGCTGGGTAATCTTTACCTTTATCCTGCATTTTATTACCTCCGTCAATATAGAAGTTGACAGGTTCATTGCCGTTTTTGCGGTGATAGTAATATTTATAATCTTCTGTTTGACCTTCGGTAGAAAGTTTGCGAATTCCGTCATCTCTAAAATAAAAAAATACGATTTACCTGAACCGGGGAGTTCATTAACATTCATTTGCCTTTTAGGTATCCTCTCTGGCGCTATATTCCAGAAGATAGGCGTGAATGCCTTGATCGGTTTTTTTATCGCCGGGATCATGGCCGGGGAAGCAAAAGCGCTTCCCGAAAGGACCAGGCAGGTAATCTCGCAGATGGTCTATGCCATATTTATCCCGCTATTTTTTACCGGCATAGGCCTGAAGGTAGATTTCTTTGGAAGTTTTAATATATTCCTGGTGCTTTTTGTGACCGGCATCGGTATTTTTGGTAAATTCCTGGGGGCTTGGTTAGGCGGGATATTCAGCGGCCTAAGCCAGACAAACCGCATGCCCGTGGCTATTGCGCATACTCCCGGCGGCTCCATGGAGATTGTTATTGGTATCCTGGCCCTGCAGCATGGCCTGATTTCTGAATCCGTTTTTGTAGCTATAGTCTGCGGCGGGGTTATTTCTTCGGTGGCGCTGGGGCCGTGGCTTAGATATGTAGTAAACAGGCGCAAGGAAATCAGCATAATGGAATTCTTCTCGCGCGCTACCATACTCGCGGAATTAAAAGCCACGGAGAGAAACGGCGCTATCCATGAACTCTGTGCCCTTGTCTCTGAGCAAGGCAATACCTCCGCCAAAGAAACGCTTTATTCATCAGTAATGCAGCGCGAGAATATCATGGGGACCGCAATAGAAGAAAGCATTGCCCTTCCTCATGCGCGCTTAGGTTCTCTGGTCAAGCCGGTAGTAGCCTTTGGCAGGTCAGATATCGGGATAGACTGGAACTCCCCGGACGGAAAGCCCACGCATTTTGTTTTTCTTATCCTCACCTCCAAAGAAAATGACTGGGCGCAAGTCCAGATACTGCGCATCATCGCCAAGGCCATGGCGGATGAAGCCACCCGCAAAGCCATATTAAAAGCAAGCGATGCCCGGCAGATCTGGGATGCGCTGGAGCATAAGTTTACTACTCATAGTATTTTAAGAAAATAAAAATATCTTAGCAAACTTAAAATTTCTGTTATAATTGTGCAAAGGTTTCATAAAATAATTTAAAAGAAAAATGATGCTATTATTCTGGACAGTTTTCTTAGGCGTAATCATCTTGACTTTTTATGCTACGAGCATTTACGGTGATCCTCTAAGCAGGCCGAAGGGAAAGAAAAGCGAGCCCAAAGGTCCGTTAGATAATAAGGAAGCTGAAGTTGCTACTAAACAACAGAAAATTTTAGAGCTGGGAAACCAGGTTACTTCCTTAAAAAGCGAGTTGGAAAAAACCAAGGCAGATTATAACCGCATTAGAGATGAGTTAGAAGCAGCCAGAAAAAAAGGCCAGGAATTAAAAGACGAAATGCTTAAGCGGGAGCAGTGGGTCAAGACGAGCGATGAGGCGCTGCAGAAGATTAAACAGCAGAATTCAGAGACCCAGAAGAAATTCTCCGAGAAAGAAAAGGCGCTGGAGGCGGAGTTTGCTAAGAACGTAGATTTAAGCAGGAGCGTTAAGGAATTAAACGATAAAATAAAATTGCTGGAAAAGGATACCAAAGAGAAATCCAACGAAATCGAAGCCTTAAAGCATAGAGTCCAGAACCATGCGGATAAGTCCGAGGCGCTCGCTAAGACGGTTAAGGAAATGAAGGACGAGAAAGAACACAGCGAGTGGGTCCCTAAGAAAGATTTTAATGAATTAAACGAGGAATACACTGAACTGGAAAAACAATTAGAGAATAAGGAAGAGAGGGTAAAGGTTTTATCGGATGAGATACTGCAATTAAAGAACCAATTAAGGGAGCAAGAAGAGGGGCTCAGGCAGCATGTAAAGGCAGAAGAGCCGCCTGCCCAGGAGCAGGCCATTGCGCAGCCTGAAGCAGCGCCGGCTACGCCGGAAGAAGAACCGGTAAAGCCGACGGAAGAAATACAGGCACAACCGCAAACAGAGCCATCACAGCCGCAACAGGAGCAACTACCTGTAGAAATACCCGTAGCAGAACCGCCGCAAGAAAAAGAGCCGCAAGAAAAAGAAAAGAAAGAAGTCTCCCATGTTTCTCCTAAAATCAGTTTAGATAAGGTAAGGAATATCGGGATTATGGCGCACATCGATGCCGGCAAAACTACCCTCACCGAAAGAATTTTATTCTATACGGGTAAATCCCATAAGATAGGTGAAGTGCATGACGGTAAGGCACAGATGGATTGGATGAAACAAGAGCAGGAGAGAGGCATTACCATTACTGCGGCAGCGACTACCTGTTATTGGAAGGATTACAAGATTAATGTTATTGATACCCCTGGACACGTTGACTTTACCGTAGAGGTAGAGCGGTCATTAAGGGTGCTTGACGGAGCGATAGCGGTTTTTTGCGCCGTAGGCGGGGTTGAGCCGCAATCAGAGACCGTATGGCGCCAGTCGGATAAATATAATGTGCCGAAAATTGCCTTTATTAATAAGATGGACCGCGTGGGCGCGGATTTCTTCAGCGTGATTAAGAATATAGAAAAGGAATTAGGAGGTAATGTCATACCTTTAGTCATACCTATCGGAGCTGAAGATAAATTTTGCGGGGTCATAGACCTGTTGGATATGAAGGCTTACATATATGATGAAGAATCGCAAGGCAAAGATTTTCGCGTGGAGGATATTCCTGCCGATTACCAAGAGATAGCAGGAAATTACCGCCATATCATGGTAGAAAAAGCTGCGGCATTCGATGATGACTTAATGAAAAAATATCTGGCTTCCCCTGATTCCATAACGCAGGATGAATTGATGCAGGCTATCCGCCGCGGGACCATCGTCAATAAAATGGTGCCGGTTTTATGCGGGGCAGCTTTTAAAAACAAAGGCGTGCAAAAACTGCTGGATGCGGTGAATTTATACCTTCCTTCGCCGTCTGATCTTCCTCCCGTAGAAGGGCACGACCCTGATAATGCCGAGACAGTTATTACCAGGAAGGCGGATTCCAAAGAGCCTTTTGCGGGGCTGGCCTTTAAAGTGCAGGCAGACCCGCATATGGGAAAGCTGGTTTATGTGCGGGTTTATTCCGGGGTTCTTGCCAGCGGCTCTTATGTGCTTAATGCCACAAAAAACAAGAAAGAGCGTATCGGCAGGCTGGTGCAGATGCACGCTAACCAGAGGGATAATATAGATTATGCCTTTGCCGGAGATATTGTGGCAGTAATCGGTTTGAGCTATACGGTTACCGGAGATACCCTCTGCGAACCCGACGCTCCGGTATTGCTGGAGGCAATACAATTCCCTGTGCCGGTAGTCTCATTAAGCATTGTGCCTAAGAGCCGCGCTGACCAGGATAATCTTGGTAAAGGCCTGGCTAAACTTACGGAAGAAGACCCTACCTTTATAGTAGAGACTGATGATGAGACCAAAGAGACTATTCTTACCGGTATGGGCGAACTCCACCTTGAGATTATCGTGGACAGGTTAAAGGAAGAATTCGGCGTGGAGGCAATCGTAGGCCAGCCCAAGGTTGCTTATCGGGAGACTATTACGCAGGCGGCAAACGAAGAATATAAACATATTAAGCAGTCCGGAGGCAGGGGCCAGTATGGGCATGTAGTGATGGAGATTTCACCTAATACTGCCGGAGGAGGTTTTGAATTTATAAATAGTATTAAGGGCGGGGCTATTCCGAGAAACTTTATCCCGTCAGTAGAAAAAGGCGTCATCGAAGCCATGCAGAAGGGTGTTTACGCGGGTTATCCTGTAGTTGATGTTAAGGTGGACCTTATTGACGGTTCATATCACGAGGTAGATTCTTCGGATATTGCTTTTCGGCTTGCAGCTATCGGTTGTTTTAAAAACGGTTTTATAAAGGGGTCTCCGGTATTGCTTGAGCCTTCGATGTCTCTTGAGGTGATTTCTCCCGAGGAGCATTTTAATAGCATCGTCGGTTATATCTGTTCCTGCCGCGGTAAAATCTTAGGCATTGAGCCTAAGGGTAACCAGAAAATTATTTCTGCAGAGGCGCCGCTTTCGGAGATGTTCGGTTATGCCACGAATTTACGTTCTTTAAGCAGCGGCCGCGCCAGCGGTTCGATGCAGTTCGATAAATATGTGCAGGTGCCCGCGGAAATCGCGGCAAAAGTACTCGAGGAGAAGAACAAGGAAAAGAATAAGGAGAAAGGCAAGTGAAGATGCATCATGCCAAGGTAAAAATTTATTATCATGATACTGATTGCGGCGGCGTGGTTTATTACGCCAATTACCTGAAATTCCTGGAGGAGGCGCGCACTGAGTTTTTTGCCGAAAGAGATGTATCCGTTAAGGAGCTTACCCGGCAGGGCATATTGTTTGTGGTCGCCCGCCAGGAGATAGACTATAAATCGCCGGCTTTTTATGGCGATACGCTTGATATTGAGACCCGGCTGACTAATATTTCGCGGGTAAAGCTTGAATTCGAATACGAAATAAAGAATCAGGACGGCCAGCTTATTTCTTGCGCTAAAACAATAATGGTTTGCGTGGATAAGAATCTTAAACCCCAGGCTATTCCCGAAGAGATGCGTAAAAAGTTATCGGAATAAGGTTATCATGAAGATATTAATAACGGTATTTATATTCAGCCTTTTTTTATTAAAGTTAGTACCCCAAGCCCAGGCAGATGTGGTTTATCTTAAAAACGGCCGCCAGATGGAAGGCGTTATTACGCAAGAGACTAACGAATACGTAGAGCTTTCGATTGATTTTGGTTCGGTCAAGTTTTATCGTGGGCAGATTGAGCGGATCGAGCATTCTTCAGAGAAAGAAAAACAGGCAATAGAGCAATCCTGGGAAGCCCGGCGTTTAAAAAAAGAGAAGGAATCAAAAATACGCCAGGAAGAAGGGATGATCAGCCCCGGCGAGGTAGAAGCGAACCGTCAAGGGGACCATCTTTTTGTTAATGCATTGCTTAATAGAAAAGTAAACGCCAGGTTACTCGTGGATACGGGCGCATCCTTTGTGGTCTTATCCCCCAATATAGCTAAGCAATTAAATATAGATATAAAGGCCGTTGCCCCTGACATCAAATTAACACTGGGAGACGGAAAAGAGGTGCCCGCCAAGCTTATTAAACTCGATATTGTGAGCGTAGAGGAGGCTATAGCCAGGGATATAGACGCAGCAATTATTGATAAAGATGATGCATTTAACGGGTTTGACGGCGTATTAGGGATGTCATTCCTCAGGTTGTTTAAATTTGAGATTAATTTAAAAGAAAATAAACTGGTTTTGCAGAAACCATAAAAGAAGATTGATATGCCTAGGGATAACCGCGTGAAATCTTTCGTATTCTTCGGTAAAAGCGGATGCTTACTGCCATCATTGATAGTATTTAATCTCTTCTTTGGTAGGATTTTTTTAAAACCAATGCCGTGGCTAATCAGTGAGGCGGTATTGTTATTGCTTTTTATAATCAGTAGTTATGCCATTACCCGTAAGATGGCTTCATATTCTTCAAGGCACGATGATGCCATAGACGTTAAGGGGGAGGTGTTGGAAGACCATCAAAAGATAGGTTAGCTTGGCCTTGATTACCTGTAATCGCAATACAATAATGTCCGCTTTTAGCAAAGCAAAAATGTCCTGTTCCAAAGTTGCTATAATGATCCTTTCCAAAGGAGGATCATATGGCAGGAAAGGACATTATAATGGCTACGCAG
>JAQUOD010000007.1 GCA_028717245.1 Candidatus Omnitrophota bacterium | reverse complement strand
TACTTTAAGAACGAACGCAGCCTTAACCTTTGGATATTTGGCCTTATTAAACACATAAACCTAAGGCCGATTCAACAACCTAAGAGGATGCTTCAATACGAAAGTGCGAAATAATCCTTGCATTACTTTGCCCCACAACGGGTTGACTATTATAAAAAAGTTGCTATAATGGTATAATTAGTTTTCCATGCCGATGTGGCTCAATGGTAGAGCAGCGCTTTCGTAAAGCGCGGGTTGGTGGTTCGATTCCACTCATCGGCTCTTAGAAATATCAGAGAGGACCATGGCCAAGTTCAGGGAAGTTTTGAAAAACCGTAATTTCTTTCTTTTGTGGCTGGGCCAGATAATTTCCCAGGTAGGCGACAGGCTCGGCCAGATGGCCCTGATTGCCTTTGTCTATTTAAAGGCGCCGGGTTCTACGCTTGAAATTGCCAAGATCCTTTCTTTTACCATTATCCCCGTATTTTTAATCGGCCCCATTGCCGGCGTATATGTAGACAGGTGGGAGAGGCGCCGGACAATGTATACCTGCGATTTCCTACGGGCAATATTGATGCTGACCATACCTTTATTCTTATTTTACACCAAATACATGAGCCCGATCTACCTCATCATATTCGTAGCTTTTTCTATCGGCCGCTTTTTTATCCCGGCGAAATTGGCTATTATCCCCGACCTGGTCGAGAATAAGGATCTATTAATTGCCAATTCCCTGGTGAACATAACCGGCATGATCGCGGCAATTTTAGGCTTTGGCGTAAGCGGGATATTAGTAGAGTGGTTGGGCGCAAGGAGCGGTTTTTATCTGGATGCCCTTAGTTTTTTCGTTTCGGGAGGGCTGATTTTGTTTATTACTAAAAAGTCAGGCGTATCCAGCGCTATGGATTTTAGAAAAGTAGGTAAAGAGATAGTTGAGGTGATCAGGAAGTCCGTATTAGCGGAAATCAAAGACGGCATTTTATATTTTATACGTAAGAAAGATATCCGTTTCACGGCTGGGCTTACCTTTATCCTTTGGTCGGCGTTGGGCGCAATTTATGTGGTCCTGATAGTCTTTGTCCAGAAGACGCTGCACTCTGCCACCAAGGATTTAGGGCTCTTGATAATGTTTTTAGGCATCGGTTTGTTTTTGGGCTCGCTTATTTATGGCCGGTTCGGGCAGCGCGTCTCTCACTATAAAATAATATTTTTATCTCTTGTCTTAAGCGGTATAATGCTCGTTATTTTTGCCCTGGTTATAGAGCGTTATCCTGATTTTTTTATTGCCGCAGCACTTTCATTTTTATTAGGGCTTCTGGTCTCGCCCATTATGATTGCCTCCAATACCATTATCCATAATGCAAGCGATAGCGAAATGAGGGGGAAGATTTTTAGTTCCATGGAGATTATCATGCATTTGGGGTTTTTGTTATTTATGTTTATCAGCAGCGTGCTGGCGGATAAGTTTTCTCACGTCCTGATTTTGGTTATTGTGGGGATAATATTCAGCTTTTTAGGCGTCATAAATTTTATCTATCACCGTAAAATTCCATGGTTAGATTAGAAGAGTATAAGCTAGAAACGGAAAATAAGGCCATAGAGAAGATGCCCTCACCCGGCAGGGCCTATATCCCTTTAAGCCAGCATATAGGTAGGATCTGCAGCCCTGAAGTAAAAATAGGCGATACTGTTTTGGCCGGCCAGAAGATTGCCGGGGTCCAGGCGAATGTGTCCAGCCCCATACATGCGTCCATATCGGGTAAAGTTATCTCAATTCAAGATTGGCCTCATCCGTTTTCAGGCCGCTGTAAGTCAATAATTATTGATGGTGAGCGAAGCGATAAAGCATATCCTGCTATCCCTAAATCACAAACCGAAATAGAGAATTTGACGCCAGAGCAAATTCGTAATCTTGTTTTTGAAGCGGGTATTGTGGGTATGGGCGGGGCAAGTTTTCCCACGCATATAAAACTTAATCCCCCTAAACCGGTAGATACCCTAATTATTAACGGCGCAGAATGCGAGCCTTACCTGACCGGCGATTACCGCTTGATGGTAGAGAAGACTAAAGAGATTTTACAAGGCGTAGGGCTTGTCGCAAGATGTTTGGGGGTTGAGAAAGTTTATATAGCTATTGAGGATAATAAGCCTGAAGCGATAAAAGAGTTCACAGTTCATAGTTCACAGTTCGCAGTAAAAGTTTTAAAATCAGCTTATCCGCAAGGAGGAGAGAAGCAATTAATAAAAAATATCCTGAATAAAGAAGTCCCGCAGGCTAAGCTTCCCTTTGATATCGGCGTGGCCGTGCATAACGTTGCCACCTGTTTTGCTATTTATGAGGCAGTTTATAAGAATAAGCCTTTATACGAACGCGTGGTTACGGTAACAGGCAGTTGCCTCTCAAAGCCTAAGAATCTTTTAGCAAAAATCGGCACGCCTATTAAAGAGTTAATTGATTTCTGCACACCCTTAAAAGAAGAACCCGTAAAGGTAATTATGGGCGGACCGATGATGGGGATCGCCCAATATACGCTGGATGTGCCGGTGATAAAATCTACCACAGGAGTTATCTTATTAAATAAAAAAGAGGCTGCCTTGCAGGAAGAAGAATTTTGTATCCGTTGCGGCGCCTGCGTCAGGGAATGTCCGGTATTTCTTATGCCCACTTTAATAAGTTTGGCTTCTCAAAAAGAGCTTTGGCCGCAGGCTAAGATTTACGGCGCCCTTGACTGTATTGAATGCGGTTTATGTAACTATGTCTGCCCGGCAAATATCAGGTTAGTCCAACATATAAAAAGGGCGAAATTAGAGGCGATAAAATGAACCCCGCCCTTCCTGACGGGTGGGGGTAGAGATAAGGAGGAAGAGCGGGGTGAAAGAGATGTTGCGTTACGGTCTTATCCTGGCGTTAATATGCGCGGTAGCAGCCGGGCTTTTGGCATCGGTGAATTCTCTGACTAAATCCAGGATTATTGCCCAGGCCCAGGCCGAAGAAGAGGCAGGCCTTAAGGAAGTAATGCCGCAAGCCGTTCGTTTTGAGGCAGCGAAATCAGGCGAGGCAATTGTTTATTATAATGCCTACGATGAACAGGAAAAAATAATCGGCACAGTATTTAAGGCATCCGCTAAAGGCTATTCCAGCCAGATCGAAACTATGGCAGGGGTAACCAGCGACGGAAAGATTACTAATATCAAGATATTAAACCAGAATGAAACCCCTGGCCTGGGGAGCCGCGTGGCCCAGCCTGCCTTTACCAGCCAGTTCAGCAACAAAGATATCCGAGGATTAAGCGAAGTCCAGGCGATTACCGGCGCTACTATTTCTTCCAAGGCAGTAATGGATTCGGTCCGGGAAAAATTAAAAGACATCCAGGAGTTAACAAAAAATGCAAAATAAGTTTATTGTTTCTATTTCCCCGCACCTGCATAAAGATGAATCAGTCAGTAAGATTATGTGGCTAGTAGTAGCCAGTCTGATACCCGCTGGTGCAGCCGGTGTTTTTATTTTTGGTTTAGATGCGCTCCGGGTGATTATCTTAGGTATTTTTTCGGCAGTAGCCGCAGAGTGGTTGATAGAGGTATTCACCAGAAGAAAAATCACTATTTTAGACGGCAGCGCAGTGCTTACGGGATTATTGCTTGCCTATAATCTGCCGCCTAAAGTTCCTTTCTGGATACCCGTTATTGGTTCGTTTTTTGCCGTGATTATAGGTAAACAGGTTTTCGGCGGCTTGGGGCAGAATATCTTTAATCCTGCGCTGGTGGGCAGGGTATTCCTGATGGCCTCCTGGCCGAAATATCTGACTAATTTTACCCCGCCCTTCCTTCACAGTTACAGTATATTTGGAGGAAGAGCGGGGTTTACCAAGCCCTTAAATTTTGACGCCATCACTTCAGCTACGCCCCTTGCCTTATTAAAAGAAGGCAAGGTGTTAGAAAACATCTCCTATCTGGATTTATTTTTAGGCAAAAGAGGCGGCTGTATCGGCGAGGTCTGTATAGCGGCGCTTTTATTGGGTGCCGCGTTTCTTTTGATTAAGGGTTATATCTCCTGGCACATCCCTGTACCTTATATAATTACCGTAGGATTATTTACCTATATATTCGCTCCGCAAGGCCTTTTTAGCGGCGATTGGCTATTGCATATTTTATCCGGCGGCCTTATCCTGGGCGCTTTTTTTATGGCTACGGATTATGTTACCTCGCCTCTGACGCGTAAGGGGCAGATTATCTTTGGCATAGGATGCGGGATAATTACTGCGGTAATCCGGCTCTGGGGCGGTTACCCGGAAGGTGTCTCTTATGCTATATTGATGATGAACGCTGCTACACCTATAATTGACAGGTATACAAAAAATCGTATCTACGGGACAAGATGAAAAATTTATTTGCTGAATTCTTAAAAGGTATTATTAAAGAGAACCCCACTTTTGTTTTGGCCTTGGGCTTATGTCCTACCCTGGCAGTATCTACGTCAGTAACGAATGGCCTAGGCATGGGTATTGCCGCTACTTTTGTGCTTGTAGGTTCTAACATAATTGTTTCTCTGATTAAGAATATTGTCCCTGCGAGGATCCGCATTCCCTGTTTTATTGTAGTCATTGCCACCTTCGTGACTATTGCTGAACTGACTATGAAGGCGTACAGCCCGGCGTTAAACCGCGCCCTGGGCATTTATGTGCCTTTAATCGTCGTCAATTGTATGGTCTTAGGCCGCGCTGAGGCTTATGCCCAGAAGCAGACGGCCTTAAATTCCCTGTTTGACGGATTGGGTATGGGCATTGGTTTTACCCTGGCTTTAATCTTAATCTCCGGCATAAGGGAGTTCTTAGGCGCAGGGACAATTATGGGGCATAACCTGATTAAAAGTTATGAACCGGCATTTGTTTTGGGTATGCCCTCGGGCGCGCTTTTGGTAATTGGGCTTTTGCTCGGCTTTTTTAATGTCTTAAAGAGTAAGAAAATATGAATGTGGCGCAGTTTTTAAGCATATTTATCTCCGCGGTCTTTGTCTATAATGTCATACTCTCCCGCTTTTTGGGATTATGCTCTTTTATCGCTATCTCCAAAGAAACCAAGCCGGCCCTGGCGATGAGTCTTGCGGTAATGTTTGTAGTCACCATGTCATCTATTATTACCTGGTTTATCTACCGTTTTTTACTCATCCCCTTTGGACTTACATACCTGCGCACCATATCTTTTATTTTAGTCATTGCTACCTTTGTGCAGTTGGTGGAGATGGCTATTAGGAAGATTAGCCCATCCTTATACAGGTTTTTCGGCATATACCTGCCTTTGATTACGGTAAACTGCGCGGTATTGGGCGTAGCAGTTTTAAATATAGATATGTTTTTTAGGAACGGCAAGGCCATAGCAGGCAGTTTTTACTATTCCTTATTCCAGGGTATCTGCGTGGGGTTAGGCTATACCCTGGCCATGCTTTTAATGTCGGGGATAAGGGAGAGGCTGGATTTTTGTAATTGCCCAAAGGCCTTAAAAGAATTTCCGCTTGCTTTTATTATTGCCTCAATTATGAGTTTGAGTTTCTTGGGGTTTAATGGATTTTCCCGCTAAGCTAATTAATTAGCAAGCGGGATCCCGCTATCGTATAAAGGTAGTTTGGCGGGAAGGTTTTAGGGGGTAAAAAATCTTAATTATGTTGTAGGTTACAAGTGATTTAATTTAAATTTTATATGGAAATTCTGATACCGATTTTAACTTTGGGTGTTTTGGGCCTTTTATTTGGGGTGGGTTTGGCACTCGCTTCTAAAAAGCTGGCAGTCCATGTGGATGCCCGTTTAGAAAAAATCCATGGTTTGCTGCCGGGTTCAAACTGCGGCGCCTGCGGCGGGGCAGGTTGTTTTGGCTTTGCGGAATCGGTGCTCAGCGGTAAGCTGAAAATAGATGCCTGCCGGGTCAGCAGCGATGAAACCAAGAAGCAAATTGCCGAGGCTTTAGGCAGGAAGCTGCAAAAAATAGAAAAGGCAGTTGCGGTTTTACACTGCGCTGGCGGCACAAAAGTAAAGGACAGGTTCCTGTATTCGGGCATAGAAGATTGTGTGGCTGCTAATTTAGTTTTAGGCGGACAGAAGGAGTGCGTTTGGGGCTGTTTAGGATTTGGTAGTTGTGTGAGAGTTTGCCCTTTTGACGCCATCAAGATGTCTGATACAGGTTTACCCGTAGTGGATAAGGATAAATGCAAGGCCTGTAATAAATGCGTGCTCATCTGCCCGAAGAAATTATTCACCCTTGTGCCTGTAACACATGATGTCTATGTTGCCTGCAGCTCCCATGATTTAGGAAAAGATACCCGGCTAGTCTGTCCGGTAGGCTGTATTGCCTGCCGTAAGTGCGAACAGGTTTGTCCGGTTGACGCTATACATGTCATAGACAATCTGGCAATAATAGACTATAATAAATGTACATCCTGCGGTAAGTGTATAGAGGTCTGTCCGGTAAAATGTATTATCAGGAGGTGACCGATGCTGAAAAAAGGTTTAATCTTAGGTTTTTTACTTTTGTTTATCCTGCCTTGTCTTGTCCAAGGAGCCCCAGAAGACGAAGGAGAAACTTTCACTATTGCTACCTATTACCCTTCGCCTTACGGCTCGTATAATGAACTAGAGACCAATAAGTTCGCCGTAGGCGATACTGACCAGCCGCCGGAGAAGGGACAGATAGCTGTGGCCAGAAGTGTTATCTACAACCCTGTGAATAAAGATGGGCTTGCCAACCCTCAACGAGGCGAACTGGTTTATGGTAATGATGAAAAGTTTTATTTCTACACTAGCTCGGGTTGGAAACTATTGGGAGAAGCCGAGATTCCCTATTCGACATGTAAAGGTCTTTGTTTTAGCGATAACAACCCAACCTGTTCCTCGCTGGGAGAGGGATGGACCATGGTAACGTACGCAAGCGGGAATGGGTGTGCTGGTCAAGATTTTGGGAATAAGCCTGCCTGGGGTGGAAACTGGAGCGTAACCATCACCAGCGCATCGTATTATGCTGGTGGATCGTGCCTAGAATCTTTTGAGTCGCTTAGGCTGGATGGAGTAGAGCAGTGTTCGTCAAAGTGCAGTAGGGCTTTCGGCGATTGCACCAGCAGCTGGAACTATCTCAGCAGCCAGGCGATTTGTTGCAAATAGCATTTAATATATGAAATAGGGGACGTTTCTATTTTTTAAGGAAATAGGGGATAGAAATATAATAAATGTACATCCTGCGGTAAGTGTATAGAGGCCTGTCCGGTAAAATGTATAATCAGGAGGTGACCGATGCTAAAAAAAGGTTTAGCCTTAGGTTTCATTTTAGTTTTCTTTAGTTTGCCTTGTCTTGCCCAAGGAGCCCCAGAAGACGAAGGAGAAACTTTCACTATTACCACCTATTACCCTTCGCCTTACGGTGTCTACAACCAACTACAGACCAACAGGTTTGCCGTGGGTGATACAAACGATAGCGGTGGCAGCTTAGATGCCAATGACCAGCCGCCGGAGAATGGCCAGCTGTATGTGGCCAGGAGCGTAATCTATAAACCGCAGAGTGAACTCCCGGAATCTAATGCTAAAGAGGGTGAGTTGGTTTATATAGACAATAATCCCGCTGACTCTACTCCTGGAGCATTCTATTATTATGGTGCTGGAGGCTGGGTGACACAGGGAGGCGGCGGCGCAATGGTTTCTTTAAAGTGTGGGTGGCAGCGTAATTGTTCGGCTTGTGCCGCGTATGTTACACAATATCATTGTACCGGTGAATCGTCCTGTACTCCTCCAGAGTGTCCAACAGGCTGGATTCCAGTTACTGATTTTGGGGGCTGTATAACCACATTTACCCATCAGCATACAACACCAAACACGGCTGACAGCGGCAGTAATGCGTGCACATTGACCTACACCGGCGGTTTTTGCGAGCAATGGTGTCAGAAACAATAAAAATCCTACGAATCCTACGAAATTGTTTTAAGATAGATCGTTCCACACCCGTTCCACATCGCAGGTGGAACGGGGGATTTATATGATGAAGGTAATTATTCTTGTTGTTTTTTTTCTTGGCCTCTTTCTTAAATAATGGCCTTAGTTGGACCATAGAGCCGACAAATAAAGAGCAGAATAAGCCGCGGCTTAATTTAGTCTTTTGCCCGCTGCATTATTCTGATAGGGATGATTCTTCAAAGGATATCGGCGTAATTCTGGAGAGATTAAAAAAGGCCAGGCCCTTTGATGAATTCACGGATGTAATAAATGCTTGGCAGGTGCAGATGCCGCTGGATGAAGGAGAGAAGAATTTTAAAAAAGCCCAGGGCTTTCCGCCGCTAAAGGTACGCCAGGATTTTTTGGACGGCATCAAGAATAAGCTTAAATCCGAATATAAATTGATTATAATTGATGCGCAAGGTTCGGTTTCCTGCGCGGAGCTATCTTCGCGCGATAAACTCTCCTTGGTTATTTTAGGCAGAGCCAGATATGCTAATGCGCAGAGTTTCTCCAAGGGGTTCTTGCATGAATTAGGGCATTCTTTGGGCCTGCGCGATGAGTGCATTGATTGTGGCAAGCTTTGTCCACCCGGCCCGCCTAACTGTGCTACTACTAAAGAGGAAGCGTAAGAGTGGTGGGGTGATTTAGTGGGAAAAGTCCCACGGGTAAATTACATTCACGGCTGCTGCGGAAACAAAAATTATATCCGTCCGGTAATCGCCTCTTTGATGAATAACCCGGATAAGGCCGAAGATTTTGGCCCGGTGAATGAAAGGTTTTTGAGAAAGGAATTGGAAAAATGAATATTGCCGTTTTTGCTTCAGGAAGAGGCACGAATTTTGGCGCTATCATCAGGGCAGTAAAGAAAGGCAGGATCAAGGCCAATTTAGCGCTTTTAGTCTGCGATAATCCTAAAGCCGGCGCGATTGGGCGGGCAAAACGGGCAGGGATAAAGGTAGCTTTGCTCAAAAGAGAGGACTGCGCGGACAAAAAGGATTTTGAAGCCGGAATTATCCGGCATTTAGAAGAAAATAAAATAGATTTAATTGTCCTGGCGGGTTTTATGCGCATTTTAAGCCCGGAATTCGTGATTAAATATTTGGGCCGCATATTAAATATCCATCCTGCTTTGCTGCCGTCCTTTAAGGGCACGGAATCAATAAAAGACGCCTTTGATTATGGGGTCAAAGTTACCGGCGTTACCGTGCATTTTGTGGATGAAAAGATGGACCATGGCCCGATAATTTTACAAAAAGCCGTAAATATAGAGAATGATGAGACGCCGGAATCTTTAGAGAAAAAAATCCACAGCATAGAACACCGTCTTTATCCTGAAGCAATCAGGCTTTATACGGAAGGTAAATTAAAAATAGAAGGGAGGAGAGTTTTGGCCTCTACTTAGGAGAAAGGGGCCGGGTTAAAATTTCCTGCCGGTTTAAGATCAGCTTGTCCTGCCTGAGTAAATCGTTTATTTCCAGAGTGTTAAAATCCCCGAATTCATACGTCCTGATGCAATAGGCGGCTGTATCCAATATTTCTTTCATCGCGTTTATGCCTTTGTCAGGCCTGGTTGTCTCCCGTATGGAATACGCGAAGATAAAATTTCCGTTATTGAAGAGCCCGTCAATTTTTTCTAATTTAAAATATTTCTTAAAATCTTCCCCCTGAAAAATAATAGAGACCCTTTGCGTTATTTGTTGGGCGAGAAAATCCCCTAACTTGATATCGTATATCTGGATGTGTTTTCCGGTCTTATCTCCTATGGCTTGCGGGGCCAGGGCAAACCTGAAGACGTACCTTTTTTGGGTTTCGGTAAAAGGCATGGAGTCGGCGTAAGTCTTTTTGATATCCAGCACATTGGCGAAAATAGCATAATCTATGCCGATTTTTATATCCGAGATTACCAGCACGAAAAATTCCGGGGTATGGTCAGAGCTGAGTAATACCCGGCCGATAGTGATGAGTATGTTCCTTAATTTTTCTGTTATCTCATCATCGAATATTTTGTCTTCTTGTTTTCCATAATCTTTATGCAGGATTTTATCCACGGGCGCATAAACCCAGAGGGTGGTGGGGGTCCTTCCGGTGGCCACATCCAGGCTATATTCGTCCTTGCAGATTTGTTTTACCGTGGAAATGAGGTTTTCTTCCTTATAGGTAGGTTCAATAGGCCGGCACTGGCAGCCGGTGAGATTAAAACAGATAAGGAGGCTAAAAAGGAGGGCGGGCCTTACCGAATTCTTTAAAGATAGCTTCAATTTCATCATAATTGAGTTCTTCTTTGGCGAGCAGCTCCTGGGCAAAGCGGTCAAGCAGGGCAGATTCCCTTTTGAGCAAACCTTCTACTTCTTTAAGGCATTCCTGTAGTATCTCCTGCACTTCATTATTTAATTGCTCTTTGATTTTTTCCGAGACGAAGGAAACATTCTCTCCTCTAAATATCCCGTAATCCGAACTCATCGTTTCTAATAGACTATAATTGCCTACCAGGCCGGATTTTCCCATGCCCCATTCCCAGACCATGCGCTTGGCAATCCACATGGCTGTGGTGAAGTCCTGGCTTACGCCGGAAGTGGTAATATTTAATTTCAGTTTTTCCGCCGCATAGGAACCTAAGTTTACCTTGATATCCCCCAGATACTGTTCTTTGTTGCGCACGTGTATTTCTTCGCGGGGGTGCGGCATGACAAATCCCAAGGCGCCGCCCCTGGATAAAATCGTAGCCTTGAATACGTCCTGATGCGGGGCAAAGAAATACATGGCAATAGCATGCCCTGCTTCATGATAGGCAATCTTTTCCCGGTCCCTTTGGCTAAATACGATTTTGTGTTTAATGCCCATCTCCACGCGGTCATAGGCCTCGGAGATTTCTTTCATAGAGATTACTTCTTTTTTATTCCGGACGGCAATAAGCGCCGATTCTTTAATAAGGTTAGCAATATCCGCGGGGCTGTTGCCCACGGTTAACCTGGCTAGCCTCATACGGTCAATGGAGGGGTCATATTTTACGTCTTTTAAATAATAGGCGAATAATTTCTCGCGTTCCTCTAAATTAGGCAGGTCAATGTAGATTTTACGGTCGAACCTGCCCGGCCTCATAAGGGCAGCGTCTAAGAACCCTTCAGGGGCGTTAGTGGCGCCGATGATCACGACGTTGCAATCCTTTTCTTTCATCCCATCCATTTCTATGAGGAGCTGGTTTAAGGTAGTGTTAGATTCTGTCTGCCCGCCGAAACCCCGGTCAACCGCGCGTTGCGCGCCTACGGCGTCTAATTCATCAATAAATATGATGCATCCGCCTTCAGCGTAAGCCAGTTGGCGCGCCTGTTTAAAAAGCTTACGGATGCGGCTTGCGCCAACCCCTACAAACATCTCGATAAATTCCGAGCCTGACATAGCTATAAAGGGCAGGTTCGCTTCTGTGGCAATGGCCTTGGCCAGGTAAGTTTTTCCGCAACCCGGAGGCCCGATCATCAGTATGCCCCTTAAAATCTGCCCTCCGATGCGCTGCAGGTGGGCGCGGTCAGTAATCAGGCCCATTACTTCCTTTGCCTCTTCCTTGGATTCTTCCATGCCGATGACATCTGCCCAGTGTATACGGATATCTTCGCCGCTTACCGCCTTTTTATGCAGGCGGCCGAATTTGGCGACCCCGCCTGACATTATCCACATCCAAGTCAAGCCCATTAGCGGCATAGAGATGATGTAAACTACTATCCAGATGTAAAAACTTATTACTGATTGGGCGAGGGTGGCTTTTTTGAAATAGGATTCGGAGGTCTGCCAGGCGATAATGGCATTGCGCAGGAATATTATGAGGGATATGCCGATAATAGCAGCACAAGCGGCTATGGTGATGCCGATCCAGTGCAACTTAATAAATAATTTAATCTTTCGCCAGTTCATATTTATCCTATGCAAAATAAAATATCATAATTTTATACCCCTGTCAACCTATCTTTCGCACCTGGTGCGAAGCTAATCGGGCACCTGGTGCGGATTCAATCTTGTACCTGTCCCTTGCCTTAAAAATTGTTTTCTATTGACTAAAGGATTATTCGTGATAGAATTTTTCTGCTTATTATTAAGGAGGTCAAACTATGGCAAAGATAAAAAAAGTTATAGCAAGGGAGATTTTGGATTCGCGCGGTAACCCCACAGTAGAAGCAGATATTCTTTTGGATACGGGTATCCTGGCGCGTGCGGCTGTGCCATCGGGCGCATCAACCGGGGATAATGAGGCATTGGAGTTAAGGGATGGGGATAAAAAAAGGTATTTAGGCAAAGGGGTATTAAAGGCAGTAGATAATGTTAATACCATAATTGCTCCCAAAATAAAAGGCAAGCCTGCGGATTTTGCTAAAATCGATAAGCTACTGATAGGCCTGGATGCCACAGAAAATAAATCCCGGCTCGGGGCGAATGCAATCCTGGGCGTATCGTTAGCCGTAGCCAAGGCAGCGGCATTAACTAAAAAGCAGCCGTTGTATAAATACCTCGGCGGCAATACGGCAAAAATCTTGCCTGTACCGTTGATGAATATCTTAAACGGCGGGCTGCACGCGGACAATAACCTGGATATCCAGGAGTTTATGATTATGCCTGTAGGCGCGCCGACCTTCCGCGAGGCCCTAAGGTATGCCGCGGAAACTTTTCATAACCTAAAATCCATTTTAAAATCTAAAGGCCTATCTACCTCTGTGGGCGATGAAGGCGGGTTTGCGCCCAGCTTGAATTCCAACGAGGAAGCGCTGAATTTGATCTTACAGGCCATTGAAAAAGCAGGCTATAAAGCCGGATGCGATATCTGTCTGGCTTTGGACTGCGCTGCCAGTTCTTTTTATAAGGATGGCGCGTATGAGTTTGAAAAATCCCGTAAGAGTTCATCAGAGATGATTGCTATATACCAGGATTGGGTGAATAAATATCCTGTCTTATCCATTGAGGACGGCCTCTCTGAACATGATTGGCCGGGCTGGCAAGAGATGACTAAAAAATTAGGGGGCAAAATACAACTGGTGGGCGACGATATCTTTGTAACGAACCCTAAAATTTTCAAAAAAGGTATTGCTGCGAAAATAGGCAATGCCATCTTAGTCAAATTAAACCAGATCGGCTCGCTCTCGGAAACGCTTGAGGTTATAGAAATGGCTAAGAAGAATAAATACAAAGCGGTTGTTTCCCACCGTTCCGGGGAGACCGAAGATACTACTATTGCCCATCTGGCAGTAGCCTGCGGATGCGGCCAGATTAAGACAGGTTCGGTATCGCGCACAGACAGGATCTGTAAATATAACGAACTCTTAAGAATCGAAGAAGAACTGGGCCCTGAGGCAGCCTATGCCGGGACCTCTTGGAAGAGATGATATTTAAAAAGGCATTCTCGTTTCTTGGTATCCTGTTTTTCCTCTTGGTTATATTCTTGCCTGGCTATACAAAACTACAGGAACTAAGAGACAAGAACCGCGATTTAGAGATGAAAATAAAACGCCTGAACGTAGAAAATGCCCTCCTGCAGCAGGAGCTCAAGCGCATAGAAAGCGACCCCATTTATCAGGAAAAGATCGCCAGGGACAAGATGGGCGTGGTGCGCAAGGGCGAAATTCCCATTAAGATTGTCCCCAGGAAATAATAATCCTTGCGTTATCAGGATGGTTACGGTATCATAATCATATAGATAGGTAGAAGTAAATTGTTCTTTGTTAGCTCGTTAAGTTATAGCAAGTGATTTTCGCGGGGTGGAGCAGTCTGGTAGCTCGTCAGGCTCAATGGATACAAAGCTCAAGGCAGATATTGCGGAATCAGCAGTCATAACGGAATTGCTAAGAAGGGGCTTTAAAGTGCTAAAGCCTATAGGGGATCGTCTTCCCTACGATTTAGCGCTTGACCTTAATGGCAAACTTATCCGCATACAAGTGAAGAGCGCTTGGTTTAATCGTAAGACGAAATCTTACGGGGTTGATGTAAGAAGAACTAAGACTAATCGCCGACATATGTTGAGGGACCGTTATGATAAAGATGATTTTGATTTCGCAATCCTGTATCTTGATTCCCTGCATGTGTTTTACGTCATGCCTATTTCTATATTTTCAGCTTACGGTAGTACTACAAGTCTGATAGAGACGGATAAAAGGCAGCGTAAGCCAAAGTCAGCTGAATACAGGGAACGTTGGGATTTGTTATTCAATGGGCTCCTCAGCCGGAGACGACTGAAGGATAGTCTGCCAAATTCGGTGGAGCCTCAAGGTTCTAAGGTAATACCGAGCCAAGCCCGTTAAGTTTTACGACGGGAAGGTGTAGAGACTAGATGGCAGAGGTCCTGAATTTTGGGATTAAGGTATAGTCCAGACTACAAATCCGCCAAGATTTGTGGCGGAGCAGTGAAAACTGTAGTGGTAAGCATAACCTGAAGGTCAGAGGTTCAAATCCTCTCCCCGCAAATAAATATAATCAGCAAGTTCTCCCGCCTTAATAGTCATACTGTCAAGAGGCGGGATCCCGCTGGTGATAAAAGGTAGCAACAGCGGGAAAATCTTGCCCCCGCAACTTAGAAAAACCCGCCAAGGATATCGGAAAAATGGCGGGTTTTTTATTTGCTAAATTTAAAATTTTTGTTATAATAATCCTCTCTGCACTAAGGAGGAGATATGATCGAAAGATATACCCTACCCAAGATGAATAGTATCTGGCAGGATGAGTTTAAATTCAAAACCATGCTGGATATAGAAATACTCACCCTAGAAGCCCTCGCTAAAGAAAAGAAAATCCCGCAAGATGTGGCGAAGAGAGTCAGGAAAAAAGCAAAGTTTAACCTAAGCCAGATTAAGAAAATAGAAACCAAGACGCAACACGATATAGTGGCATTTGTGGCTAACGTGGCACAATATATTGGGACGGATGCCAAATACCTGCATCTTGGCCTGACTTCTTCCGACCTTTTGGATACAACTTTAGGGGTACAGCTGAAAGCAGCCTCGGATATATTACTCAATGACTTAAGCAATCTGCTTAATCTGCTTGCTAAGAAAGCCAAGAGATATAAGGAGATGGTTTGTATCGGCAGGACCCACGGGGTGCACGCAGAACCTACTACCTTCGGCCTAAAATTCGCTCTTTGGTTTGATGAGACCAGGCGCAATTTAGAGCGCCTTAAACTGGCAAAAGAAGAAGTAGCAGTCGGTAAGATTTCCGGAGCAGTCGGTACCTATGCCAATGTTTCTCCTGAAGTAGAGGCCTATGCCTGTGGGAAACTTGGACTTAAACCCGCGCGCATTGCTACCCAGGTTATACAAAGAGATGTATATGCCCAATATATGGCTACCTTAGCTGTTATTGGCGCAAGTTTAGAAAAGTTTGCCACTGAAATCAGGCATTTACAGAGAACAGAAGTCTTAGAGGCGGAAGAGCCTTTTGGTAAGGGACAGAAGGGTTCATCTGCCATGCCGCATAAGCGTAACCCTGTTATCTGCGAACGCATCTGCGGGCTGGCCCGTCTTTTACGCGGCAATGCCCTGGCAGCGATGGAAAATGTGGCTTTGTGGCATGAACGCGATATCAGCCATTCTTCCGTAGAGCGGATAATCATACCGGATTCTACCCTTGCCTTAGATTATATGCTGAATAAATTTATTGAGGTTATAGAGGGATTGGTGGTTTATCCGGAAAATATGCTGGCGAATTTAGTAAAAACGAGAGGCCTGATTTTTTCCCAGAGGGTCCTTCTGGCATTGATGGATAAAGGCATCGTCCGCATGAAGGCTTATGAGCTGGTACAGAGGAATGCCATGAAGTCTTGGAAGGAGAGTCTGGACTTTAAAGAAGCGCTTTTAAGGGATAAAGAAGTTTTATGCTATCTCAACCGGAAGGCGTTAAATGAGATTTTTGATTTAGATTATTATCTGCGTAACGTAAATAAGATTTTCCGAAAAGTCGGGTTATAATTAAGACCCGCCGCGAAATAACCCCCCTATCTTTAAAAACTTTATGCTTTGGCACATTGAAGTAAGCGATAAACCGGGTATCTTTGATGCCGTCGGCAGCGGCATCGAAAGGGATATCCGCGACCTCGGGATAAATTCTGTGGAAGAGGTCCGTTTTGTGCAGGTTTATGCCATTGAAGGCAGGGTAGCCGAGGAAAAAATAAGACTGATTTCGCAAGAACTGCTGGCAGATAAAATTACCCAGGACTTTAACCTCCTGCCGCTTATCCGCGACCCCAAGCAATACCACACTATAGAAATAGCTTATAATACGGGCGTAATGGATCCCGCCGAAGAATCCGTGTTAAAAGGAATAAGAGATCTCGGCATAGAAGGGGTAGAATCAATAAGGACTGCCAAAAAATATATTATCAAAGGCAGGCTCAACCGCCACCAGTTAAAGACGGTTTCCGAGAAGCTGCTTTATAATAAATTAATCCAGCATATTGTTAATCCTTCGTCCGCCGCCCGCCGCCCTTCGTCCGTCGCGCAATCAAGCTACCGGTTTAATTTAATCACCGTAGATTTATTGGGTGCCTCAAGCGAGAGGTTGAAGAGAATCTCTCAGGATGGGCAGCTATTTTTGAATGTGACGGAGATGCAGCAGATAAAGAATTACTTCAAAAAATTAAAACGTAACCCCACTGACTGTGAATTAGAAACTATTGCCCAGACATGGTCTGAGCACTGCGGGCATAAGACGTTTCGCGGTAAGATAAAATATTATGAGAGGTGTCAGGATAAACACCAAAAACCTAACACCAAAAACCTAACGCCAAAATTAATAAATAATCTTCTTAAATCCACGATAATGAAGGTGACTAAAGAATTGGATAAGCCCTGGTGTGTCTCTGTGTTTCAGGATAATTCCGGAGTGATCAGGTTCGACGATAAATACAATGTCTGTTTTAAAGTAGAAACGCATAATCATCCGTCGGCCCTGGAGCCTTTTGGCGGCGCGAACACAGGTATAGGCGGGGTAATCCGTGACCCTTTAGGTACGGGTTTAGGCGCAAGGCCTTTTTTGAATACCGATGTTTTTTGTTTTGGACCGCCTGATTATCCTTTTAGCAAGCTGCCAACCGGCACGCTGCACCCTAAGCGCATAATGAAGGGCGTAGTTTCGGGCGTACGTGACTACGGAAATAAAATGGGCATTCCGACGGTAAACGGCGCAATACTCTTCCATGAAGGTTTTACAGGTAACCCTTTAGTTTACTGCGGAACCGCGGGTATCCTGCCTAAAGATAAATCGTTTAAACAGGTAAAAAAAGGTGATTTCGTGGTAGTAGTAGGAGGCAGGACAGGCAGGGACGGGATACACGGGGCTACCTTTTCTTCGGGAGAATTGACGCATGAATCCGAAAAGATATCCAGCGGCGCAGTGCAGATCGGCAATCCTATCCAGGAAAAAAAGATGGTAGATACGATATTACAGGCCCGCGATAGAAATCTGTATAATGCGATTACCGACTGCGGCGCAGGAGGCTTATCCAGCGCTGTCGGAGAAATGGGGAGCGATTTAGGGGCCCGTATAGACTTGGATAAAGTCCCTTTAAAATATTCCGGCCTCTCTTACACCGAAATCTGGATTTCGGAATCGCAGGAAAGGATGGTGCTGTCGGTCCCTAAGGGAAAGCTCGGTGCCCTTATGGATGTTTTTCATAAAGAAGATGTTGAGGCCACGGTTATCGGAGAATTTACCGGTAGCCGAGGGTTAAAACTTTACTATAAAGACAGTTTAACCTGTGATTTGGATATGCAGTTCTTGCATGAGGGCCTGCCGGAAATAGAAAAAAAAGCCGTATTCATCCAGCCTAAACACAGAGAACCGGAGTTTAGCTGTCCTAGGAACCTTACGCCCTGCCTCTTACAATTACTTTCTCATTATGACGTCTGTTCTAAGGAATGGGTTATCAGGCAATACGACCATGAGGTGCAGGGAGGCTCGGTTTTAAAACCCCTGGTCGGCATTGCTAATGACGGCCCTGCCGATGCTAGCGTGGTTAAGCCGATTTTAAATTCTAAAAAAGGCGTCATCGTTTCCAACGGCATAAACTTCAGGTTTGGTTTTATTGACCCTTACTGGATGGCTGCCGGGTGTATTGACGAGGCCCTGCGCCAGGTTATTGCCGTCGGTGGCTCATTAAAAGAAGTGGCGCTCTTGGATAATTTCTGCTGGGGTAATCCCGACAAACCGGATAGGTTAGGGGGCCTGGTCAGGGCAGCCTACGGCTGTTACGATATTGCCAAGGCCTTCGGGGCGCCTTTTATTTCCGGTAAAGACAGCCTTAACAACGAATACGCCGTAAAAAACAAATCTATGGCTATACCGGGGACACTTTTGATTTCCGCAATCGCAGTAATGGAAGATACCGAAAAGGCCATCTCCACGTATGCCAGAGAAGCAGGTGATTTAATTTATATAGCCGGCCCTACTTATGATGAATTAGGGGGCTCGCATTATTATGATACATTAGGTTTTATAGGTAATGATGTGCCTAAGGTATTTCCCAGTGAGGCAAGGTTGACCTTTGAGGCATTAAGCAGGGCATCTTCGTTAGGCCTGATTAAAGCCATGCATGATTGTTCAGAAGGCGGCATAGGCGTTGCTGCGGCAGAGATGGCTTTTTCCGGCGGATTAGGGATGGAGATATTCTTAAAGGAAGTGCCATATGACCAACGACCAACGACCAACGACCAACGACCAAACTTGAGAAATGATTATATTCTATTTTCAGAGTCAAATTCACGTTTTATCGTGGAGGTAGAAAAGAAAAAACAGAAAGTATTTGAGAAGATTTTGAAAGGCGTCCCTTTCGGCTTAATCGGTTGCGTGAATAAAAATAAAGAGTTTAAGGTTTATGGATTGGATAATAAGGTCTGCCTGAAAGCCGAACTTGGGGCATTAAAAGAGGCCTGGCAAAAACCATTGAGGTGGTAGGATGAAAAAAACAAAAGTTATTATTAAAGACGATTTTACCCAGGAAGACCCCTGGCGGGTCTTCCGCATCATGTCTGAATTTGTAGACGGTTTTGAGATTCTTTCCAGGATAGGCAAGGCGGTTTCCATATTCGGCTCAAGCCGTATGAGCCCGAAGGATAAATATTATAAGCTCGCCGAAGAGCTCGCCTATCTTCTGGCGAAAAAAGGCTATGCCGTCATTACCGGTAGCGGCCCGGGTATTATGGAGGCAGCCAATAAAGGCGCAAAGAGGGCCGGCGGCCGTTCCGTAGGCTTGAATATCCAGATTCCCAGCGAGCAGAAACCTAATAGTTACGTGGATACGCTTTTAGATTTCCGTTATTTTTTCGTGCGTAAAGTCATGTTTGTCAAATACGCCAAGGCCTTTGTGATTATGCCCGGAGGCTACGGCACTTTAGATGAATTTACCGAGGCCATCAATCTTATCCAGACGTTGAGGATTTCTAAGTTTCCCGTGGTATTATTTGGCAGCGAATATTGGGAGGGCATGCTGAGCTGGCTTAAAGACACGGTATTGAAAAACGGCAATATCAGTAAGGAGGATTTAAACATTTTTAAAGTAGTAGACAGCCCCAAAGAAGCAGTGGGCGTCATAGATAGATTCTATGAAAAAACCTAAGGCCTGTATCTTAAGAACCGCCGGTACTAATTGCGACCGAGAGACAGCTTTTGCCTTTCATAAGGCGGGAGCAGCTATCGAGCTTTTGCATATTAATAGCCTCATCAGACTAAGAAAGCGCCTTAGGGATTATCAGATTTTAGCTATACCCGGAGGCTTTACTTACGGAGACGATATCGCTGCGGGAAAAATTTTAGCCAATGAACTAAGGCATAAATTAACAGGCGATATAAAAAAATTTATCCAGGAAGGCAAGATAATCATCGGTATCTGTAACGGTTTTCAGGTCCTGGTAAAAAGCGGCCTATTGCCCGGCAATAATGAATTAACGCAGGAGGCTTCGCTTGTGATCAACGATTCGGGTAAATTTGAGGACCGCTGGGTGTATCTAAAGAAATCCCAAATCCCAAATCCCAAATCCCAAAATAAATGCATTTGGACAAAAAATCTACCGGAAATAATTTACCTGCCCGTGGCGCATGGCGAAGGGAAGTTTATTACTAAGGATAAAGCAGTTTTACAGAGGATTAGAGATAATAACCAGATTGTTTTTCAGTATTGCGATGAACAAGGAAGATCTACGGGCTATCCATATAACCCTAACGGCTCGCAGGATAATATTGCCGGGATTATTGACGATAGCGGCAGGATTTTAGGGCTTATGCCTCATCCGGAGAGGCACATCGAAGCCTTCCAGCATCCCCGGAAATGGCAGACAGCAAAGAAGAAAAGCGAAGGAGATGGTTTACAAATATTTAGAAACGGGGTAGAATATATAAGGAAAAACTTTTAAAGGGGGTAATATGAGCGGTATTTTTGGCGTGGTCTCCAAGAGTGATTGCCTGGAAGACCTTTTTTATGGCACGGATTACCATTCGCATCTGGGCACGCAATTTGCGGGCCTGGCAGTCTATGGCAGTGAAGGTTTAAGCCGTAAAATTCACGATATTAGAGGAAGCCAGTTCAAGGCAAAGTTTTACGAAGATTACAAGAAGATGCCGGGCAATAAAGGCATAGGCGTAATCAGCGCCAGGGACGAACAGCCCGTATGCGTTAACTCTAAGTTCGGGCCCTTTGCCATTATGACTAACGGCTTTATTGATAATGCCGATGAGTTAGCTAAAGAGCTCTTTAAGGAGGGCAAATCCTTCAGTGAAGTGACCGACGGAAGGATTAATTTAACGGAGCTGGTGGCAAAATTGATCATCCGCGAGAAGACTATCATGAGTGGTATTGAATATATGTTCTCCAAGATTGACGGTTCCTGTTCTTTGCTTTTGTTAAACAAGGAAGGGATTTATGCTGCCAGGGACAGGTATGGTTATACGCCTTTAGCTTTGGGCCAGAGGGGCAAAGACTATGCGGTAACTACGGAGACTACGGCTTTTGGGAATTTAGGATTTAAGACCATAAAATATATCCAGCCGGGAGAGGTTATTTTGTTGGATGAATCCGGTTTAAAATCTAAGCGCAAAGGCGATAACACAAATCAAATCTGTTCCTTTTTATGGATATATACAGGGTTTCCCGGTTCCTCTTATGAGGGTATAACCGTGGAGGTAGTCAGGGAAAGATGTGGTAGGTTCCTGGCCAAGCGCGATAACATTAAGGCAGATATCGTTTCAGGCATCCCGGATTCAGGGACAACACATGCCATCGGTTATGCCATGGAATCCAAGGTCCCTTTTCGCAGGCCGCTGGTAAAATATACGCCGGGATTTGACCGTAGTTACACGCCGGCTTCGCAGGAGAGGCGCGACCTGATTGCCAAGATGAAACTTATCCCTATCCCGGAAATAATCAATGGCAAAAGTATTGTCTGTTGCGACGACTCCATTGTCAGGGGCACGCAACTGAAAAATTATACCATCCAGAAACTCAAGGAATGCGCGGTAAAAGAAATACACCTGAGGATTGCCTGTCCGCCGTTGATGTTTCCCTGTAAATTCAATTATTCTACGCGCAGCATACAGGAACTGGTGGCGCGCCGGGCGATAAAGGCAATAGAAGGCAAAGATATAAAGGACATTAAAGAATACCTGGATGAGAATTCTTCCAAGCATAAGAAGTTGGTAGAGTGGATTACCAAAGATTTGGGCGCAACTACTTTGAAATACCAGAGGCTCAATGATATGATTTCTGCCATAGGCCTGCCTAAAGAAAAGATCTGTTTGTATTGCTGGACCGGGAGGCATCCATGAGGAGCTTGACCTATCAAAAATCAGGCGTAGATATCCAAAAGGCCGATGCCTTCAAGGGCCGGTTGAAAACTTTAGCCAGGAAGTCTTTCCGTAAAGAAGTCCTAAAAGACATCGGCGGTTTCGGTAGTTTTTTCAGGTTCCCCAAAGAAAAATACAAAGACCCGGTCCTGGTCTCTTCTTCTGACGGAGTAGGCACAAAATTAAAGATTGCCATCCTGGCCAATAAACACGATACAATAGGCATTGACGCCGTAGCTATGAACGTCAACGATATATTATGCGTCGGCGCAGAACCTCTGTTTTTCTTAGATTATATTGCTTACAGCAAATTAGAGACAGGTGTGCTCTTTGACGTAGTCAAGGGTATAAATAACGGCTGTATCCAGGCAGGTTGTTCTTTGGTGGGCGGTGAAACTGCCCAGATGCCGGGGATGTATAATGCCGGAGATTATGACGTCGCCGGTTTTTGCGTGGGGGTGGTAGAGAGAGAAAAGATTATTGACGGCTCTAGAATCTCACCCGGGGATAAAGTTATCGGCTTAGAATCCAGCGGCATACACTCTAACGGCTATTCTTTAGTCAGGAAGATCTTTTCTGAAAATAAATTAAAGCGTATGCATAAGGAATTACTGAAACCTACGCGTATTTATGTCAAGCCCATTTTATCGTTGTTACAGGTTACAGGTTACAGGTTACAGGTTACAGGGATAGCGCACATCACCGGCGGCGCTTTTTACAATAAAATTGCCAGAGTTATTCCGGGGGGTGTAGATGTAGTTATAGACAAGGATTCCTGGAGAGCCCTGGAGATTTTCCGGCTAATGCAGAAAAAGGGCAATGTGCCACAAGAGGAAATGTACCGAACTTTTAATATGGGTATTGGCATGGTTTTAATAGTTAAGCCAAAGAGCGTATCCAGGATAAAATCCGCTTTAGAAAAATCCCACCTACGTTCCTGGGTTATTGGGGAGATAATTAAAGGCAGGAGACAGGTAAGAATATTATAGGCTTTTGAGGAGGTAGGGAATGAAAAAAATAATTTGCCGCTGTTTTATCGCCGTGGCATTCTTTCTGGCCGCAGCCGGGGTATCTTCTTTTGCCCAGACAGAGCAGGTAGATCTGAATGCCTTAGGCCAGGAGACTCAGAAGCGCTCAGATAAACCAGGCGAGATGACCTTTATCTGGTGGATCCCTGAAGAATACTGGCAGGCAAGCTTCACCCAGAATCCGAGCATGACCCCTGCCCAGATCGATGATTTTCTTAAAGTCTTTAGGCCATATACGCTGGTAGCGGCAGTTGACGGAAATATGGGTAGCTTCGGGACGGTTACCTATAAAACCGAAGCAGAGATTCGCGGTAATCTAAGTGTTATTGATAGCGCAGGTAATAAATATTTACCTTTAGGCGAAGAAGAGATTAATGCAGATATTAAGGGTTTATTGGCCATGATGAAGCCGGCATGGGCAAATAACTTCGGACCAATCGGTCAGAATATGCATTTTTTTCTCTTTCCTGGTCAGAACAAAGAGGGCCGGAGTATTGCGGATGCCAAAAAAGACGGAATATTCTTAGTAAAATTAGACGAGAGAGAGTTTAGATGGAAATTGCCCCTGGGTTCATTGTTGCCATCTAAGATTTGTCCTACCTGTGGCGAAAAAATAAGCGGCGCTTACAAATTCTGTCCCTGGGACGGAACTAAATTAGAATAATATAACCAGTTATGAGAGTTTTAGTTATTGGTTCAGGCGGCAGGGAACACGCCTTAGTCTGGAAGATTGCTCAGTCCAAGCTGGCAGATAAGATTTTCTGCGCGCCCGGAAACGGCGGTATCGCGAATCTCGCCGAGTGCCTGGAGATTAAAGCAGAAGATACGGCGTCCTTATTGGATTTTGCCAGAAAAGAAAAGATAGGCTTAACCGTCGTCGGTCCGGAGGCGCCTCTGGCCGCCGGGATAGTTGATGAGTTCAGTAATTATAAATTAAAGATATTCGGCCCCCCTAAAGCCGCAGCGCAATTAGAGGCAAGCAAGGTTTTTGCCAAAGAGCTGATGGCTAAATATCATGTTCCTACCGCAGATTTTAAAATTTTCACCGATGCCTCAGAAGCAAAGAAATATATCGAGAAGGTAGGCGGGCCCTGCGTAATAAAAGCAGACGGCCTGGCCCAAGGTAAGGGCGTAGTAGTGGCTAAGACTCCAGATGAAGCAAAGCAGGCAGTATCCTCCATACTGGAAGAAAAGATTTTTGGCCCTGCCGGGAATAAAGTCATCATTGAAGATTGTTTAGAGGGGCAGGAGGCTTCTATCCTGGTGATTACTGATCCCCATAAGGTTATTGCCTTAGCCTCTAGCCAGGACCATAAAAGAATTTTTGATGACGATAAGGGCGCCAATACGGGAGGTATGGGGGCATATTCGCCTGCCCCGGTAGTAACAAAAGAATTATTACTGGAAATTTTAGATAAGATTATCTATAGGACTATAGGCGGTTTAGCCAAAGAAGGCATTATTTATAAAGGCGTTTTGTACGCCGGCGTAATGATTACTAAAGATGGCCCGAAGACCCTGGAGTTTAACGTGCGTTTCGGCGATCCTGAGACAGAGGCGATATTACCCCGGATGCAGTCGGACTTAGTAGAAGTGATGCTGGCTGCCAGCGAGGGAAAATTATCCCGTTTCCAGGGCCTGAAGTGGGATAACCGCGCCTGTGTCTGCGTGGTCTGCGCATCAGGCGGATACCCGGGTAATTATGAAAAAGGAAAAGAGATTTCTGGTTTAGAAGACGCCGCAAAGGTTAAAGACGTAGTCGTATTTCACGCCGGCACGAAGAAGTTGTCAGATAAATATATTACTAACGGAGGAAGGGTGTTAGGGGTAACGGGTTTAGGTAATAATATAAAAGATGCCATTGACAAGACATACCAGGCAGTAGGGAAGATTCATTTTGAGGGGATGCATTATCGTCGCGATATCGGGGGGAAAGCCATTTTAGTTTGAAAGTTTTAATGTTTGAATGTTAAAATGTTAAAATTAGAAATGGAGGCATAATGCGTAAACCGATAAGTATAATCATGGGCAGTCAGTCGGATTTAGAGATAGTAAAAGAGGCGATAGATTTATTAAAGAAATTCAGGGTAAGTTTTGAGGTTAGGGTTCTGTCCGCGCACAGGACGCCCCAAGAATTAGCCCGATACGTAGAAGAAGCGCCTAAAAGAGGCATAAGAGTTTTTATCGCTGCTGCCGGAGGCGCTGCAGCCTTGGCCGGGGTAATCGCGGCTCATACCACTTTACCGGTTATCGGCATACCCATTGAGACAAAGAGCCTCAAGGGCCTGGATTCGTTGTTATCAACGGTGCAGATGCCTTCAGGCATTCCGGTAGCTTCTATGAGTATAGGTAAGGCAGGCGCTAAAAACGCCGCCATATTTGCCTTAGAGATTTTAGGCATTGCCGATAAGAAAATACAGGCAAAACTCATGGTTTACAAAAAAGAAATGCAGTCTAAAATTAAAAGAATAAAACTCAAGATATGAATTCTACCAAGATAGTTAAAGTAGACCCCCTTAATCCCGATGAGAATCATCTCCAGGAAGCAGCCGCTATCCTGGCAAAAGGGGGCTTAGTGGTTATTCCTACTGAAACAGTCTATGGTATTGCCGCGCATATGGCAGATGAGCAGGCAGTAAAGAGGCTCTATGCCATAAAGAAACGCCCGCAGGATAAGCCTTTTTCTCTGCACATAGATAAAAAAGAAAAAATAGAAGAGTTCACCCAGGATGTACCGGCTTTGGCGTATAAACTTATGGCTAAATTTTGGCCGGGGCCATTGACCCTGATTTTAAAAGCTAAGGATAAAGGCACCATCGGCATACGTATGCCTGATGACGCTGTTGCCTTAAAGGTAATCGCCTTATCCGGGGTCCCTGTAGTCTGTCCGTCGGCAAATATCTCCGGGGGAAACGCGCCTATAAATTTTCCGGAGGCGATAAAAGATTTAGATGGCCTGGTGGATTTTGCCATTGACGCAGGCCATACAAGATTGGGCCTGGAGTCATCAGTTGTAGATTTAACCGGCGCTCAGTTACGGATATTAAGGGAGGGGGCAATAAAAAAAGCAGAGATTGAGGCAGCGTTAAAGAAGAAAGTTATCCTTTTTCTCTGCACAGGAAATTCCTGCCGTTCGGTTATGGCCAAAGCCCTCCTTGAGAAGAAGCTTAAAGAACAAAGCCGCCAGGATATAGAAGTTTTATCCGCGGGGATAATGGCAGTAGAAGGTTTAGGCGCCACAGAAGAAGTCCGGGAGTTGATGAAACAGGAGGGCATGGATGTATCCGCGCATCATTCGCAAAGAGTAAATAAAGAGATGCTCGCCAGGGCTGACCTTATCCTGGTTATGGAGAGGCTGCATGAACAGAGAATCCTGGAAATGGCCCCGGAGGCAAAAAATAAACTGTTTTTATTAAAAGAATTTGCTAAAATAAAAGATAATAACTTGGATATTGCTGACCCTATCGGCAGGGCCCCGGAATTTTATGCCGATTCTTTAAGGATAATAAAAGAGGCCGTAGAAAGGGTGAGTAAATTAATATGAAGAAAATAATTATTGGTTCTGACCATGGCGGATTTCGCCTCAAAGAAAAGATAAGGTCTTTTCTTGAGAAGAAGAATTTTCAGGTAAAAGACTTAGGTGCCTATTCAATAGAGCGTTGCGATTATCCTCCGATTGCTTACCGCCTGGCAGAAGAGGTCTCGCACGGAAGGTACAAACAAGGCATCCTGATTTGTAAGACCGGCATCGGTAACTCTATTGTGGCAAACAGGCTTTCCGGAGTGCGCGCTGCCTTATGTTATAATGCCAAGGCCGCCCGCCTCTCCCGCGAACACAATGATAGTAATGTTTTAGTTTTAGGCTCTACTTTCGTAAAGACGGATTCAGCCAAAAGAATCCTTAATGTTTGGCTAAATACTAAATTTTCAGGAGGCAGGCACAAGCGGCGCTTGGACCAGATAAAATTAATGGAAAGGAAACTACGGGGTAATAAAAGATGAGACACATAAAAACTGTTGACCCGGAAATTTACGCTGCCATAAAGAACGAGATTAAGAGACAGGACGATAACCTGGAGTTGATTGCTTCTGAGAATTTTACTTCTCTGGCGGTATTGGAAGCCCAGGGTTCGGTCTTGACTAATAAATACGCCGAAGGTTATCCTCGCGCGCGCTGGTATGGTGGTTGCGAATACGTAGATGATGCAGAACGCCTGGCCATTGAGCGGGCCAAGAAATTATTCGGCGCCGAACACGTCAATGTCCAGCCGCATTCAGGCACGCAGGCGAATATGGCCGTATATTTTGCCGCCCTGGAATTAAAAGATACGGTCCTGGCTATGGATTTAGCCTGCGGAGGGCATTTAAGCCACGGCCACCCGCATAATTTTTCCGGGATGTTTTATAACATAGTGACTTACGGGGTAGATAAGAAAACCGAGATGCTGGATTATGATAACATCCTGTCTCTGGCTAAAAAACATAAGCCCAGAATAATTTTAGCCGGTGCTTCTGCCTATCCCAGAAGAATGGATTTTAAGGCCTTGCGTAAAATTGCGGATAAAGTAGGCGCTTATTTATTTGTGGATATGGCGCACATCGCCGGCTTAGTGGCTGCCGGTGTGCACCCTTCGCCGGTCCCTTACGCGGATTTTGTCACCTCTACTACCCATAAGACTTTACGCGGGCCGCGTGGAGGTTTTATCATCTGTAAAAAAGAATTTGCCAAAAAAATTGATATGGAAGTCTTTCCGGGAATCCAGGGCGGGCCTTTGATGCATGTGATTGCCGCCAAGGCCATTGCCTTTCGCCAGGCCATGACTCCTAAATTCAGGAATTACCAGAGGCAGGTAGTGAAAAACGCCCGGGAACTCGCCAGGGGTTTAACCAGGCGTGGTTTTCGGATTGTCTCCGGAGGCACAGATACGCATTTATTGCTCGTAGATTTAAGCGATAAGGGCATTATCGGCGCGGATGCCTCACGGATATTAGAGCAGGTGAATATCACGGTGAATAAAAATCTTATACCTTTTGACAGGAAGAGCCCGGCAACCACCAGCGGCATACGTTTAGGGACTGCTGCCGTAACCAGCCGGGGCATGAAAGAATCCCATATGCGCCTGATAGCGCGGTTTATCCACGAGGCACTTGAAGCTAGCGATGACCCCGGGAAATTAAAAGCCATAAAAAAAGAAGTCCTAAAACTTACCGGGCGCTTTCCTTTATACCCGGGCCTCTTATGATGAAAAAGAAAAAAAAGATACATACACGGCCTAGTTGGGATGAATATTTCTTAGAGGTAGCGCAACTGGTCTCTAAGAGGGCAACCTGCCTGCGGCGTTATGTAGGAGCGGTCCTGGTCAGGGATAAAAAAATACTGGCTACCGGATATAACGGCGCTCCGTCGGGATTAGGGCACTGTTTGGATATCGGCTGCCTGCGCGATAAATTAAAAATTCCGTCGGGAGAACGCCACGAACTCTGCCGCGGGCTGCATGCGGAGCAAAATGTCTTGCTCCAGGCAGCATTATACGGGGTAGGCACAAAAGGCAGCACCCTTTATATCACCAACCAACCCTGTATCATCTGCGCCAAGATGCTCATTAATGCCGGGATCAAAGAGATTGTCATCTCTGGGGATTATCCGGATAAATTAGCCAAGCAGTTCCTAAAAGAGGCGAAGATAAAGGTAAGAAGAATTAAGAAATAAAAAAGATTATTGCGTTATAGGGTTATAGCGTTATAGCGTTTGAGCGCAATAACGCAAGTAACGCAAAAACGCAATAACGGATTATCTAAAACTAAATGAAATGTCCCTATTGCGGCTATAAAGAAGATAAGGTTGTAGATTCGCGCTCTACCGCAGAGGAATCCGCTGTCCGGCGCAGGCGAGAATGTTTAAAATGCGGCAAGCGGTTTACTACTTACGAATACATTGAAGAGGTTTCCTTATTAGTGATAAAAAAAGACGGCCGGCGAGAGCCCTTTGACCGCAAAAAGCTTTTATCAGGAGTGGCCAAGGCCTGCGAGAAGAGGCCGATTAGCACCGAGAAGATGGAAGAGATTGTGACACTGGTGGAGCGGGCGCTGCAGAAGAAATCCGACCGCGAAGCGCCTTCTTCTAAGATAGGTGAACTGGTTATGGAAAAATTAAAGTCTTTAGACGACGTGGCTTATGTGCGGTTTGCCTCGGTATACAGGCAGTTTAAGGATGTCGGGCAGTTTATGGTAGAGTTAAAAGATATCTTAGGCAAAGAGAAGCGCCCGGCGCAGAAATCCGGCGGCCGTTTGGCTAAATAATATAAGAGGTAATAATCGATGGTTGAGATGGAGTTAAACAAAATCGTGATTGATGAGAAGAGGCATGACCAGCTCATCGTTTTAAAGGAGAAGGCAGGAAACAGGATTCTGCCTATCGTTATCGGGCTGCATGAGGCCTCGGCGATAAAATTGAAGATCAGTGGTTTTGTGCCGCCACGCCCCTTAACCCACGACTTGCTGCATACTATGATTGAAAACCTGGAAGCGAATATTGAAAAGGTTATTATCGATAAACTGGAAGAAAATACCTTTCATGCTAAACTCGTAATCAAGACGCGTTCCGGAGAAACTAAGGTCATTGATGCCCGGCCTTCAGACAGCATTGCCTTGGCAGTCAGGGCGCACGCGCCGATATTCGTCGAGGACGATATCATTAAACAGTCAGAGGTCTTTAACAAAAAACCGATAGAATAAATACCTTTCTCTATGGAATTCCCACCTGCCGTAAGCAATCTGCTAAAAATAATTTTAAAGTTATCTCAAACTAAAAAGATAAAACTCTATTTGGTAGGAGGATATCTGCGTGATGCGCTCCTTCAGAGAGAAAAAGACAACCCGGATATTGACTTCTGCCTTAAAAAAGGCGCGATAAATTTTGCCAGGAACCTTGCCAGAGAAATCCGGGCGGGTTTTGTGGTTTTGGATAAGGAGCATGGCTGCGCGCGTCTAGTAAAGAAAATAAAGGATAAAACCTATACCCTGGATTTTACGGATTTTCGCGGAAAGACCCTGGAGGATGACCTTAAACACCGCGATTTTACCATTAATGCCCTGGCTGTGGAATTGGGAGAGTCTTTGCGGGATAATAGATTAGAGGAGCTGCTCATTGATCCTTACCAGGGCAGGGAAGATTTAAAAGCCAGGATAATCCGGTTGGTGAATGAGAAAGCATTTGATGAAGATCCTCTACGCTTATTACGCGCCTTTAGTTTGGCAGCTACTTTAGGTTTCAAAATAGATAAAGACACGCTAAGGGGCGTAAAATTAAAGGCCAGGCGTTTATCAGGCGTTTCTTTTGAACGCATACGCGATGAATTATATAAAATCCTGGAGAGGCCGGATTCTTTCATTTATATTTTGCAGTTGGATAAATTAAAACTCCTGAGAATCATTATCCCTGAAATTGAAGTGATGCGTAAGTTAAGGCAGGGGCCGTATCATCATTTGGATGTCTGGGGGCACACCTTAGAGACGTTGAGGCAGCTTGAGCTTTTAATTACGGAATTAAAAAATAACCGCCAGGTGCAGGATTATCTGGATGAATTTATTTCGGTTAACCGCCGCAGGCGCACGATTATTAAATTAGGCGCGCTCCTGCATGATACAGGAAAACCCGCTGCCTTGCGCCGCGAAGACGGCAAGACCAAGTTTCACGGCCACGAGAGGATAGGCAGGGATATTACCAGGGCAGTTGCCCAGCGCCTGAAACTTTCTAATGATGAATTGAGTTCCTTGGAAAAGATGGTCCTTTGGCATTTAAGGCCGGGTTATCTTGCGGATAACCAGAGTTTAACTAGCCGTGCCATATTCCGCTATTTTCGCGATACGGGTAATGAGGCAGCAAGCATCCTTTTAATCTCTCTGGCTGACCAGCGTTCAACAAGAGGGCCGTTAACTTCCAGGAAATCGCGCCTGCAGCATGAAAAAGTCGCCTTAGATTTACTTAAGGAATATTTTAAAAGAAAAAAAGAGAAGAAACCCGCGCGCCTCGTTAGCGGCGATGACCTGATCAGGAATTTTAAACTGGAGCCTTCGCCTTTAATTGGGAAGATCCTGCGCGAGATCGAGGAATTGCAGGCAATCGGTAAAATAAAGACTAAAAAGGAAGCCCTAAAATTAGCCAGAAAATTTATTAAATAATGATATTTAGCGGGTCCTGTCACACGGGGCGCCTCTCGCCAAATTTGGCTCGAGGCATCCTTAGTGCCACCCGCTAAATATAATATTATCTATAAAATATTAATTTATGAAATTTATTAAGTTATGGTTACCGGTTTTTTTCTGGTGCGCGGCCATCTTCTTTCTTTCCAGTATCCCGCAATTAAGCACGGGCTGGGGGATTTGGGATTTGTTTTTCAGGAAGCTCGCGCATATGAGCGAATATTTTATTCTGGTTTTTCTCTTATACCGCGCGTTTAAAGGGACTTTTCGCCTTTCTTTCTGGAGTTTATTTTTCTGGCCTTTTAGTTTAACGTTTTTATATGCCGTTTCGGATGAAATACATCAACTCTTTGTTTTCGGCAGGTCCGGTAATATTCCGGACGTCATCATTGATACCTTGGGGATAATCGGGTTTTATCTTTTCCTTAAATATAAAAATAAACGGGGTGGAGAATGTTTATTAAAGATACAGAAATAAAAATTATCCAGGGTGATATTACCGCGTTAAAGGTTGATGCCATAGTGAATGCCGCTAATAATAAACTGGTGATGGGCGGGGGTGTTGCCGGCGCCATCAAACAGAAGGGCGGTAAAGCAATTGAAGATGAGGCAGTAAAAAAAGGGCCGATAAAAATAGGCGAGGCAATTTTTACTTCTGCGGGTAACTTATCCGCTAAATATGTAATTCACGCTGCCACCATGGGTATGGATTTCAAAACCGATGAAATAAAAATCCGGGAATCCTGTAAAAACGCGCTGCGGGCAGCCAGGGATTTAAAAATAAGATCTGTTGCCTTTCCGGCCTTAGGCTGCGGAGTGGGGGGTTTTTCTTTATTAGCGGCTGCCAAAATAATGTCCCAGGAGGTGTTCAGGCATTTGAGGGAAGACGGGCCCAGCCTCAAGGAAATTATATTTTGTCTTTACGATAAAGAAGCATTTGATATTTTTCATAAAGGCGTGACAAGCTATCTGGAATATATTACCCAGAAGTTACAGAGCGGACCCTTTACTACCGTGGATGCCATAATTGAAATTGACGAGGACATAGTAATCATAGAGAGGAGTAATCCTCCTTTTGGCTGGGCTATCCCCGGAGGATTTGTGGATTACGGGGAGAGTTTAGAAGAGGCAGTAACCAGAGAAGCAAAGGAAGAGACCGGCTTGGATTTAGAAGGTTTAAAACAATTCCATACTTATTCTAAGGCTGAGCGCGACCCGCGCTTTCACACCATAGGCACGGTATTTATCGCAAAAGGCAAGGGTAAACCTAAGGCTGGAGACGACGCAGCAGCATTAAAAGTAGTAAAAATAGATGAAATTGAAAAGTTGAGTTTCGTTTTTGACCATAAGGAAATCCTGCAGGACTATTTGAAATACAAAAAAGGCCAGGATCCTTTCTAGCCCTCTATTTAAAACCCGCATTACAAATTTAATTCCAATAATTCTTTATTGACAAAATAGCTTATTATGGTAAAATTGTTATGAACATGTGTTCATAACTAAAGGAGTATATTTTGCGGCCTAAAAAGACGAGATGGATAAAGTGTATGCCTGGCGAGCGGTGTTTTAAGCCGCGTTGCAGGCCTTTAAATAAATTAGAGGGCGTATATTTAACCCTTGATGAATTTGAAGCGATAAGGCTTGGGTGCTTAGAGGGCTTAAAACAAATTGATGCTGCGAAGAAGATGAAGATCTCGCGCCCGACATTCTCGCGTATTATAACATCAGCTCACAGGAAAATCGCCGATGGCCTGGTTAATATTAAGGCCATTCGTATCGAAGGCGGTTGTTGCAAAGTTGTAGGTAGGAGAAAAAAATGAAAGAATGGAAGAAATTCTTATATATTACCGCTATATTTCTGGCATGTTTTTACCTGCCCATAGAGAACGTGCGTTTTAGTAATGCGATATTTGAAGCATTGGCATTGGTGAAATGGTATGCCAGAGAACACGTGCTTCTTTGTCTTATTCCGGCATTTTTTATCGCAGGGGCCATTTCAGTATTTGTCAGTCAGGCGTCTGTCTTGAAGTACTTCGGCACAAAAGCAAATAAATTCCTCTCCTATAGCGTTGCTTCTGTTTCAGGAACAATCTTAGCAGTATGTTCTTGCACGGTCCTGCCGCTTTTTGCCGGTATTTATAAAAGAGGAGCCGGGCTTGGTTCTGCTATTGCATTCCTTTATTCCGGACCGGCTATAAACGTTCTCGCGATTATCTTGACTGCGCGTATCCTCGGATGGCAGCTTGGATTAGCTAGGGCAATAGGCGCGGTGGCATTTAGTGTAATTATTGGTTTATTAATGCACCTGATATTCTTAAAAGAAGAAAGAGCGCGCCATGCAAACGGCGATTTTAATACAGGTGAAATAAAAGAGGCTCGTTCTTTAGGTAAAACGGTTCTTTATTTTGCTTCGATGGTTACGTTCCTCGTATTTGCTAACTGGGGGAAGCCTCTTGAGGGTAATAATGGGATATGGTCATTAATTTACCAGTACAAATGGTGGATTGCCGGTTTTTCGCTTGTGAGCTTAGCCGTTATGTTTATTAAATGGTTCAAAAAAGAAGAATTAAAAGAGTGGACTGGAGCGACGTGGGGTTTTGCTTTACAAATCCTTCCTTTATTATTAGGCGGAGTGCTTATTTCCGGTTTTCTGCTTGGGCGGGTAGGTCACGAAGGTGTCATTCCCTCACGTTATGTAATGGCGCTCGTAGGTGGTAATTCTCTTTGGGCAAATTTTTTCTCGTCAATCGTCGCAGCATTCATGTATTTTGCTACGCTTACTGAGGTGCCAATACTGCAGGGTTTGATGAATGCGGGTATGGGCAAGGGGCCGGCCTTAGCGCTACTTTTAGCAGGCCCGACCTTAAGCCTACCGAGTATGCTTGTTCTTCGCAGCATAATGGGTATAAAAAAGACGGCTGTTTATGTAAGTTTAGTGGTGATTATGGCTACAATAACCGGAATGGTTTTTGGTTTTATCGTTAAATAACTATTGAGGCGGTCTATGAAAAACAAATCGAATGAGATAAAAAAAATTGTAAAAGAAGGATACGCTAAAGTTGCGACACAAGGTGTTTCGTGTTGTCCAAACAGCTCTTGCTGTGGAAATACCGGTTCGTCCAAGGTTATAAGTAAAAGCGTAGGTTATAGCGATGAAGAAATAAATATTGTCCCCGAAGGCGCTAATCTCGGATTAGGTTGCGGCAATCCGGTGGCTGTCATCTCGCTTCAAGAAGGCGATGTTGTGCTTGACTTAGGTAGCGGTGCCGGGTTTGATGTTTTTCTTGCCTCGTCTCGCGTCGGAAATACAGGCAAAGTTATTGGCGTTGATATGACCCCTGAAATGATAGAAAAGGCTAACGCAAATGCCAGGAAAGGCAACTATAAAAACGTTGAATTCAGGCTTGGCGAGATTGAAAAATTGCCAGTCGAGGATAATTCTATCGATGTGATTATTTCCAACTGCGTGATTAATTTATCTCTGGATAAACAAAGTGTCTTTAAGGAAGCCTTTAGGGTTTTAAGGCCTGGAGGAAGACTGATGGTTTCAGATTTGGCGCTTGCTAAAGATCTGCCTAAAGAGATTAAGGATTCAGTTGAGGCGTATGTAGGCTGTCTTGCCGGAGCGATCAAGAAGGATAAATATTTAAATCTAATAACAATGGCAGGTTTTCGGGATGTTGAGGTGATTAACGAATCGAGCTATCCGGTGGATGCCATGTTTGATAATCTTAAGGCCGCTCAAGATGTGGTAGTAAGCATAAAAGTTTCGGCTGTAAAAAAATAAAAGGAGGAGCCAAATGCAGTTTAAGAAGATATTAGTGCCGATTGATTTTTCGCATTTTTCAAGAAAGGCATTGGCTGAAGCGGTAAAGTTAGCCGAATGCTGTGGCGGAAAGATTTTTCTCCTTCACGTGGAAGAAGACCTATTCCATATGGAGCAAATCCATAAAGTCCACCCTCCATTGGAAGGCATTTGCAATAAAATCCATAAAGATTTTATAGTTGAAAACAGAAAAAGGCTTGAAGAGTTTAAATCCTATATCCCAAAACACCTTTATGTCGGTGGCCTGATAAAGGAAGGCCATCCTTTTGTGGAGATTGTGAAGTTTGCTAGGAGTAGATGTATGGACCTGATTGTTATGTCAAGCCGGGGTAGAAGCGACATAAAACACGCGCTCTTGGGCTCTACAGCAGAAAAGGTAGCACGAAAAGCTTCGTGCGCTGTTTTGATCATTAAAGATAAAGGATGTAAAGTAGTGGCGCTTTAACGTTAAACGGAGGAGCAAGGTGAAGATTGAAATTCTAGGCATGGGTTGCCCAAAATGCAAGAAACTCTACGAAAACGCTCAAGTTGCAATAAAGGAGCTGAATGCGCAGGCAGAGGTGGTTAAAGTGGAAGATATACAGAAAATCATTGGTTACGGTATTATGACAACGCCTGCGATTGCGATAGACGGCGAGGTGAAGGCTGCGGGCAGAATCCCTACGCCGGATGAAATAAAAAAATGGATCTTGGCAAAGTAAAGGAACGATAAATGGCTAAGAACTGGTATCCTATAATAGATTATACTAAATGCGCCGGATGTATGCAATGTTATAATTTTTGCCCGCACGGAGTATTCGAAATAGGGCCTGATGGAAAGTCTAAAGTTTCGCATCCGGAAAACTGTGTAGAATTCTGTAAAGGGTGCGGCAAAATCTGCGATCAGAAGGCAATAAAATTTTTCGGCGATAGAAAAGGAGGCAAATAGCATGGCTAAAAAAGGTTTAATTCTTTGTATCTGCCAAGGCACCTGCCCATCGTTTAAGAAAATGGATACTATAGAAGTTCTAAATGCTATCCGTAGGGAGAAAATTGTAGATTTTGTTTCTTTGCACCCCCAGCTTTGCGCGGATGACGGCGACCAATATCTTAAAATTTTACTTGATAATAAGGATATAGATAAACTGTATGTCGCGGCATGCGACCCTTTAATGCAGCAGAAGATGTTCAGGGATGCCTTTGAGGCAGTGGGTTTTGATAAAACAAAGCATATCCCACTAGATATCAGAAATAAAACCACGGAAGAGGCGGTTTCAGCCATAAAAGAAATAATCAAAAATAATCCGTAATAAGTTAAAAGGAGTTGACATGCGAAGCAAGCTTCTCTTTATGATACTTTCCTTTTTGTTCTTTTTTGCCGTTATCTTTACGCTTAAATGTTTTTCCGAAGAAGCCGCTACTTTTGTGCCGAAGAATTATGTTATGGCCTATTATTTCCACGGTACATTCCGTTGCCCGACTTGTCACAAATTAGAACAATACTCAAAGGAGGCAATAGAGGCTAACTTCAAGGATGAGCTTACATCCGGAAAGATAGTGTTTAAAACAGTTAATGTTGACGAAAAATCCAACGAGCATTTTGTTAACGATTATCAACTTTACACCAAATCGCTGATGATTTCCCTCGTAAGGGGTGGTAAGGAAGAAAAATTTAAGAATCTTACAAAGATATGGGGATATGCCGGTAATAAGCAGAGATTTTACAATTATGTCCGGGATGAAATAGCTGCATTTTTAAAGGAGCTTTAATGGACAGTATATTTGTCGGGTTAATATCAGCGCTTTGGCTGGGCATATTAACTTCTATCAGCCCTTGCCCTCTTGCTACAAATATCGCTGCTATTTCTTTCCTATCTAAGAAAATCATTCATCCCAAAGCAGTATTAATATCGGGGTTCTCTTATACAATTGGCAGGATGCTCTCGTATGCTACGTTAGGTTTTGTCACTATAAGTTCTATTCTTAGCGTACCGGTGATGGCAAATTTCTTGCAGAAATACATGAATAAGGCATTCGGCCCGATTCTGATTTTTACAGGGTTGTTTTTATTAGACATGATCAAATTCAATATCCCCAGTTTCTCGCTTTCTGAAAAACATCAAAATAGGCTTGCCCAAGCAGGAGCGGGTGGGGCATTTGCTTTAGGCCTGATTTTTGCCCTGGTTTTTTGTCCAATCTCTACGGCCCTCTTTTTCGGCAGCCTCATACCGCTTGCGCTTAAATCTCAATTAGGAACAACGCTTCCGTTTATTTACGGCCTTGGAACGGGTTTACCGGTTTTGTTATTTGCCTTTGTGATTACGCTTGGGGTAACATCACTTAAGCCTTGGTTTAACCGAATGACAAAGCTGGAATATTACATGCGAAAGATCACCGGTATCGTATTTATACTTGTTGGCCTGTATTATGCAAGGGTATATTTGCTAAAGATATTTTAGGGATTAAAATTGGAAATAGATAGAGATAAAAATTACGAAATAATAGTTTTACCTAATCAAGACGTAGGGCTAAAGGCTCAACAGATTTTGGTTACAAGACAAGTAGGCTTTAAACACATATCTACTTTAGCAGTTGTTGTCCCGGAGGGAAGGCGCCAAGAAGTCTGCCGCCTTCTAATAGATGAAGGTGTTATTATTAGCGGTTATTATAAATTTTTGTACCGTGATTATGAAGAAGATTTTTTTAGGAAAGCGCAAGGCTATAAACCCTCTGCCGTAGAAGAAGAGTTCTTAAAATCGATTACCCTTTGTTATGTTGCTCCTTGTATTGCAGATGAAACAAAAATTCGCCTCATTGCTTATTTTTACTATGATATCTCAGAAATCTTACCCTATCTTAATGCAATAATAAAAGGCGCTTCTTACAACAAGAATCTTCCTGTATTGACCTATACTAAAGGCCGCAGGATGATTAATCTTTATAATATTAAGGTAGCGATTGCCAAGGCAGACGACATTATTGATACTTGGAATATCTTAAATGAAATTAAAGAATTGGTAAATAAAACCTTCCGGGATAAGGATAAGATAAAACCTAATTATGAAGAGAAAGTTAAAGTAACCGCTCTGCAGATATACGGCTGGCTTCCCAAAACCAATTGTAAGGCCTGCGGTGAAGCAACCTGCCTTGCATTTGCGGTGAGACTCCTTCAAGGGGAACAGAAACTAGATAATTGTATACCATTGTCGCACGAGCAGGAATTCTCTGAAAACAGAAAAATTATGAACGAGATTGCAGGGGCTTTGGGAATTTAAGGAGGTCCTTATGTCGGCAAATAGCGTTAGTGTAAAGTTGCCTATTTTTGAACGTTATCTTTCTATATGGGTAATTTTGTGTATTATTTGCGGTATTCTTTTCGGTAAAGTATTTCCGCAAGCAGTAGATTTTTTGAATCGGATTGAGGTAGCTAAAGTTAACATACCGGTTGCTATTCTTATCTGGTTAATGATCTATCCTATGATGGTGCAGATTGATTTTTCAAGTATTGTCAAAGTCGGTAAAAAACCAAAAGGATTGGCAATAACTTTGGTGGTTAATTGGATTATAAAACCATTTACCATGGCTGTATTTGCCGTGGTCTTTTTGAAATATTTATTTTCCGCATTTATAAATCCTGTATTGGCTAAGGAATATATAGCCGGGGCAATCCTCTTGGGCGCCGCTCCCTGTACGGCAATGGTTTTTGTCTGGAGTTATTTGACTAAAGGAAACCCTGCCCATACGCTGGTTCAAGTTGCTGTTAATGACCTTGTAATTTTAATAGCTTTTGTCCCTATCGTTAAATTTCTGCTGGGGGTAAACCAAATAACGGTGCCTTATGATACCCTAATATATTCTACCATTCTTTTTGTTGTCGTGCCTTTAGCGAGTGGTTATATTTCCAGGCAGCAGCTTATAAAGCATAAAGGTGTTGCCTGGTTCGAAAATGTATTCTTGAAGATATTAAAACCAGTCACGATTTTAGGGCTCCTTTTGACTTTGATCTTGCTCTTTGCGTTTCAGGGCAAGATTATAATCGAAAACCCGTTACACATTTTTTTAATCGCCATTCCTCTTACTATCCAGACATATTTTATTTTTGCCGTCGGTTATTTCTGGGCAAGGAAGTGGCGAGTGGAGCATTCAATTGCTTCTCCGGCAGCGCTTATTGGCGCAAGCAACTTTTTTGAGCTGGCAGTAGCAGTTGCTATTTCTCTTTTCGGTTTAAAGAGCGGTGCGGCCTTGGCTACTGTAGTAGGGGTTTTAACAGAGGTGCCCATAATGCTTAGCTTGGTCAAATTTTCCAATAGGACCCGTCTTTGGTTCGCCGCAGGAGAAAGAATACACCCGGAGGTGACAATGATAAAAGGAAGAAAACTCCTTTGGAAAAAAACACTTATTGCTACTGATTTATCCGAAGCCTCTAACGAAGTTGTGGAGTGCGTTGCAAAGGAAGGGAAAGATTTTACGAAAACAGCGAAATTAGTGCACGTTATCTCTGTAGAAACTGCCGGGGGCATTGAGGATGTGATTGAAAAAGCGCATAAGCCGGTTATTGAAGAACAGGTTGAAAGGTTAAAAGTCACAGGGATAGATGCATCTTATGAGTTTTTGTATGGTATCCCTTTTATGGAAATAAACCGCCTTATCGCCGAAGAAAATTATCAATTATTAGTCTTGGGTTCGCATAGTAAAAGTTTAGGCAAAGAAATGCTCTTGGGTAGCGTTTCGGACAGCATCATAAGGAACCTTACCGTACCCGCCCTCCTTATTAAATGTAAAGGAGAAAAACATACGGTTTGCCCTCTCGTATTCTCCGGGAATATACTTTTCCCTACGGATTTTTCAGAAAACGCAAAAGCCGCCTTTGCTACTCTAGGAAACGTTGTTAGTAACTACAATCCTATAGTTACCCTATACCATATCCAGGACAAAAACATTTTATTCCCGCATCTTAGCCACAAATTAGAGGAATTTAATCGCATAGATACCGGGAGGCTAAATACGTTAAAAGAATCTTTGTTGAACGCGGGGGCAAAAAATGTAATTACAAAACTTGAAACGGGCCACACTAAGCAATTGATTATCAATGAAATTAACAGTAAGGATTATAATTTGGTTATTATGGGTACGCAGGGACGAGGTTGGATTGAAGAAGTATTCATTGGAGGCGTAGCGCACGCTGTAATCAGAAAGTCCAATACCTCGCTGTTATTGGCCCCTTTCAGAAAATAAGAGCTTCGTTTATCCGGAAATTCCGCCAGAAACCAAATGGCATAGGCAGGGTACACTCTGCTAAAATAGACTAAAAACCTACTAGTTATAAACTTCATTGACAAAACATTATTTAGCGCTAAAATAAAACCTACAATAAAGGAGGAGCAATGATGAAGAGCAAGGGAATTATGTTTATGGTTTTAGGTTTAGCAGTAGCCGTACTTCTTTTTAACGGATGTGAAGCGGGAAAGGTAAAGCAGCTTCAGAGTGAAGTCAGCCAGTTGAATCAGGTAATCCAGCAGAAAGACACCCAGATAAAGACGCTTACTGATCAGTTGGATGTTAAAGAAAAGGAACTGTCCGGCACTAAAGAAGAATTGGCTAATGTTAAGAAAGAACTGGATGCGGTAAAACAGAGTATTAGCGTTTCAGTTGTGACACCAGCTTCTGAACCCGCACCAGCTCAAGCGCCGGCACCAGCACCTGAATCAGCGCCGGTTTCGGAACAAGCCCCGGCATCAACTCCTACGCCAGCGCCGGAATTGCCTCAAACACCCACAACAGAACCTGCACCTGTAAACCCTTAAGCATAAGAAGTAATTGGTTTAAAGCCACAATAAGGCGCCGGAAATCGGCGCCTTATTTGTTTGACAAATGCTCACTTAGCGTTACAATAAACCTGTACAATATGAGGAGCATAATCAGATGAACAATAAGAAAACCGTAGCAAGAGAAGGGTTAATTTTATTGGGAATCGTAATCACAGGACTAGCTGTATATTTTATAGCCAGGCATTTCAATAATGTTTATCTCATCCAGCACCAGGAAGCCAAATTCAAAGTCATGCAAAATATGCAATATTCCCTCCTGGGTTATACTCCATATATCAGGATGATGTCTTTTGGCTTAAACATAGCTATATTTGGTTATCCTGTTATTGCCTTTATTCGTTTTGTCCTTTGGGCGATCAGGGCGTTGAAAGAAAAATGAAGTCTCATACTCAATATTTATGGTTTAATACAAAAAACCGGCAGGAATTTATAAACATAACCCCGCAGGTGGCAGAAGCAGTTAAGGAAGGCGCAGTTAAGGAAGGGCTTTGCCTTGTTAATGCCATGCATATAACCAGTTCTGTTTTTATCAATGATGACGAGTCAGGCCTGCATAGCGATTTCAGCAGCTGGTTGGAAAAGCTCGCGCCATACGGTAAAGATAAATATAAGCACAACTTTTCTGGTGAGGATAACGGGGATGCCCACCTGAAAAGAACAATAATGGGCAGAGAAGTTACCGTGGCAATTACCAATAGCAAGCTTGACTTTGGCCCGTGGGAACAGATATTTTACGGCGAATTCGACGGCCAGCGCAAAAAGCGGGTCTTAATAAAGATAATAGGCGATTAGGACGCGTTTCTTTCCTGATAAAACGTCGTGTTTCCCTATTTTACTAATTTGTAATCCCAAGCTGAATTCTGCTTGGGATTTTTTATTTTTTAGCGGGTGACGAGGCGGGCTTTGAACAGCACGTTGAAAATTTGAGCGGGCAAGGTTCGCTTCGTCCTGCTCGGCAGGACCCGCTACCTCGTTGCGAGAACAAGCCAAGACAGGACCCGCTAAAAAATTAGGGATAGTCCCTGTTGGTTTCTAATTAGGTTTGATATCTGCGGGGACAGTCCCTGTTGGTTTAACCTTCGCGCAGCTGCTTTTCCGCATCTACGATATCGCGGTTAATCACGCGGACGGTTTCTTTGATTTTTTCTTTGAGGACATAAGAGGCAACCGGCGCGTCGGAAACTTCCCTTAAAATCTGGATAGCCATGCGGAAGTAACGCACGACCTCGCCTTCGTCGGTATCCGTGAATTGCAGGGTTTTATCGAAGTTTGTCCCGCGCAGCCACCCTTCAATACCGCCGCTTAAATTAAAGGTAGGCTGTTTACTGAAAGGATAAATCCGGTATTTTAATTCCTTGGCTTTTATCTTTTCGTATATCTCTTCGCAGACCCGCTTTATTTTGCGCGCGGCCTTAGAGAGGTGCGGCATATGTTGGTTCTTTCTGGGCTCAAAGACCGCCGCTACTGCCAGAATCCCCAGGCCGAATTCATCCAGCTGCTCTAAGATATTCTGCGCATAGAGTTCAGAGAGGATTAATTCATAACCATAGACGGTTTTGGCGAATTGGCCTTTCTGGGTCAAGGCGTTGTTTTCTATGTAACCCAGCTCCTTGAGTAGTTTTAATTTTGCCTCAATTAAACGCAGCGCTTCTTTCTGCTCGTATTTCTTGGACTGAAAATAATGCAGGGAGAGAGGATAAATTTTATAAAGGCCTTCTTGATGTTTCTCGTACAGGTTTAAGATTGTGGCATAAGAGGTGTTGAACTGGCTCTTTACTTCCTCTGATTTTCCGTAGATGATGCGTTTTACTTCCTCCATATTTATCCGCGCCGGATTGACCCGGCAGTAAACAAAGCCCTCTTTATCTATTCCGCGCCGGCCGGCACGCCCGGCCATCTGATAGAAGTCGCGCGTTTTTAAGGTGCGCATATAACGGCCGTAGAATTTCCTTAAGTCATCAAAGACGACCGTTCGGCTGGGCATATTAATACCCAAGGCAAAGGTTTCGGTGGTGAAGATAACTTTTAAGAGCCGGCTGGTAAATAATCTTTCCACTACTTCTTTTAAGGTGGGCAGCATTCCGGCATGATGATAAGCAACGCCTTTTTGGATCAGGGAATATAATTCCTGCGCGGATTTTTCGTGTTTTAAGTCAAAGCGTTCGCAGAGGGAATCATACAAAGATAAAATCTCCTGCCTCTGCTTAACATTCAGGAAATCGTAACTATATAGTTCCTGTGCCAGTTCTTCGGCCCTTCTTCTTCCGAAAACAAAATAGATGCAGGCCAGGCCTTCTTTCTGGCGGATGTAGTTAATCAGCGCGGCCATTTTATTCGGCCGGCCGGGCCCCAATTTTTTTAAGGCATTGATATTATCTACGATTTCGTTCTGGCACTGAAAGAAGAAATGTAATGGCACAGGCCTCTTTTCTTCGATGACTTTCTCGACGGGCTTATTGTGTATGGATTCAATCCAAGCAGCCAACTGATTGATATTGGGTATGGTGGCAGAGAGGCAGAGTATCTTCATGTGGGCAGGTAAAAGCATCAGGGATTCTTCCCAGACCGTGCCGCGTTCGGGGTTATCCAGGTAATGCACTTCGTCAAAGATAACCCAGGAATAGCGCTTCAGGCTCTCTGGTTCATCCAGGATTTTATTGCGGAATATTTCCGTAGTCATGATGAGCACCGGCGCGCCCGCGTTTAAGGATACGTCTCCGGTTAAGATGCCGATATCATCCCCGAATTGGCTTTCAAAATCGCGGAATTTCTGGTTGGAGAGGGCTTTGATGGGAGCGGTATAGATGACCCCGACTTTACAGTGGATGCATTCGGAAATTACATGTTCTGCTATGGCGGTCTTGCCGGCGCCTGTGGGGGCTGAGACGATTACGGAGTGGCCCTGGTTGATATAGTCAATCGCTTCTTGCTGGAAACGGTCGTAAAGCATAGCCTTATTATAATCTAAAATATTGATTGGTAAAGAAAAAAAAGGAAAAGGAGGGGGAATTGTAAAATAAAAAGGTACTAATGCAGAAAGCCCTGGGAGTCAAAAATAAGCTATTAAACGCCCCGGTTAAAGACCGCAATTCTTTTAACGGAATTCTGCGGTTTTTTTATGCTTCCGAAAGGTTGCATAAGCTCCCAGGCGCCGGGGTTATTTTATTTATCTTATTTATGATTTCGGCAATAGCATGCGCGGAGGAGATGGATTTAACCAGGGCAGTTATCCATCATTCAGCAAGTCCGGACGTATCCGCGAAAACTATCGATAAATGGCACAAGGAAAGAGGTTGGAGCGGAATCGGATACCATTTTGTAATCAGGGTGGACGGCAAAATCGAAAAGGGAAGGCCACTCTCTAAAAAAGGCGCGCATGCAAAGGGCAGGAATCATTACATAGGTATCTGCTTAACCGGATACGATACCTTTACCCCCACCCAAACAAAGAGCCTGGTTTTTTTGTTAAATAATTTGGGTGTTAAAGAAATATTCCCCCATCATGAAAAGTGCCCGGGCAAAGGGCTTAATTTGCAATATGTAAAAAATTCTATTCATCTTAAAGCTACATTGTTTGCCCGGAAACGATAGGAGGGGAGAAAAATGTCCACTTATTATCAGCGCCGATTAAGAGATAATATTTTCAACGCAATAGTCATATTGATTTGTTTTGCGGTTTCCAGCATTATTATTTTAATTGCTCTTTTAAATAAAAGATAGGAGAGAAGGGCAGCGACGCGCCTATCCAAGAAAAACGAGTTCTTGGAAGAGTTTTACCCTCTTATCGGCGCATCGTTTACGGGGGTGGGCTTGACTCCCACCCTTGCCCTATAACATATTATAATCCTATTTCAATAAAGAAAAAGACAAACTAATAAATTTATGGTGAAGAGTTGCTGACGAAAGACGCAGTATACCAATACCTAAGGTCCCATTGTTATGGCCGCAGTTCCGCAAAAAGGGCAATAGACCTCGCCGTTATATTCGATTTAAATATCCGAGAAGTAAACGAAATGGTGCGCCTGTTGCGCAAGGAAGGCTATTTTATAGGGTCCTCTAAGGAACCCCCTTGCGGGTATTATATACCTTCTACCGAACAAGAAGCCAACGAATGCCTGGATACTTTCAGGGGTGAATTATTTGACATGCTGCATACCTACAATATCCAAAAACGCGCCATAAAAAAGATAAGGGATCAGGTAAACCAACCGGAATTCCTAGTCCAGTCTTCCGGCCAGCTGGTAATATTTTAGGCTATGAAATATACCATAGAAGGCTTTTCGCAGGAGATAGCATTAAGGCTAGGCTTAGATGCCATAGACCTGGTCCTGCTGCGCTGGATGCTGGACTTCTACAATACCAACAGGATGGAGAAGCACTACTGGGAAGAAAAAGAGTATTTTTGGGTCAATTACCAGACCGTCATAGAAGATATCCCTATCCTGGGAATAAACAATAAGATGGCCCTGCGCCGCAGGTTACGTAATATTGAACAGGCTAAAATCGTGGAATTTAAGGTCTTCCAGGGGGCCGGAAACCGCACTTTTTACCGGTTTAATGGGGAAATCCTGGCCTGCCTACTAAGTAACAAAACAAGGGGGGGTCTTGACCCAAATGTCAAGAGGGTCTTGACCCAAATGTCAAGAGGGTCTGGACTCAAGTGTCAAGACCATATAGATCCTTCTACTATAGATACATCTACTATAGATAAGTATATAGAAGGGGTAAACAGGTTCTTTAACAACCCTGACCAGGCCTGGCTAACCAGCCTTAAGAAGTTTTATCCAAAAGTAAACCTTGAAGAAGAGCTTAATAAGGCGCATGCCTGGCTTATATCTAATACCCGGCCGGATAAACAGAAACGAGATTTTAAAAGGTTTATAGTAAATTGGCTCAACCATCCCAAATCAACTCAATTCGCTAATGCTCCAATCATATCCGAAGAGGCGCTTAACGTCCGCTTTGGCAGGATCGCGACTAAAGATATGATAAAGGCCTTTTTACGCGATATCCCCAGGGAATCCTGGGGGCAGGTGGAGCGTTTCTTAAAGCGCCGGTGGCCGCAAGATAGCGGTAGGGGGTTTCTGGAGGCGCAGCGTGAACTTATAGAAGAAGGCAGGAAAAACCAAAACCAGCTTGCAGGACTGGTAGCAACTGTTATAGAAAAAGGAGGGGAAGGGAATGGATCTAAAGCTTGAATATATTAGTTTAACCGGAACAAATCCAAGGAAGCATGTCAATGAGGAAAAATTCAAGGAACTGGTAGAGTCTATAAAACGCCGCGGGGTCCTTGAGCCAGTTCTTGTGCGCCCCAAAAAGGGCATACCTCACCGCTTTGAGCTTGTCTGCGGGGAGCGGCGCTTCAAGGCGGCAAAAGAGGCTAAGCTGACCGTTATCCCGGCAATAGAACAGGAATTTAGCGATTCCGAAGTCATCGAATTGCAGCTTATCGAAAACATCCAACGCGATGACTTAACGCCCATAGAAGAGGCAACTGGATTTAAGCAGCTTATTGATATCTGCAAACTAAAGCAGGAAGCCCTTGCCGCCAAGATAGGCAAGAGCCAAAGTTATATCGCTTTGCGCCTTGCGCTTTTGGACATCCCGCAGGACTTAATGGCCTTTCTTGAGAATGGCACCCTGCTTCCCGGGCACGCGAAATACCTGCTTATCTTTAAGAATGCCGGCAAGAAGATCATTGATAACCTGGTTACCCGGCTTAAGGAGCAGATAAAACAATACGGGGATATCACGGTGCGCCAGTTTGACGACATGTCCAAGGACGTCATCCGCAGGCATACCAAGCCATTATATAAAAGCCAGTATGGCGGAGACGATCCCAAATTCGATTTAACTCCCTGCGAAAAATGCGGCCTTAACCGCCTGGTAGATATAGGCTGGGAAGGCAAGAAAAAGCGCTGCTTTAATCCGGATTGCTGGAAAGAGAAACAGGGCGTTAAGGTTAAAGAAGAGAGCACGCGCATAAAAAAGGCTATTGATTCCGGCAGGGTAGTTAAAGAAGACGCGCTCCCCAAAGACTGTCAGGATTTAAGGCATGCCCGCTTTGATATCAAGGCCTGCGTTAAATGCGCTAATCGCAAAGTCGCCCTGGTTAAGGATCAATATGGCAGCGGAAACAAAAAGGTAAAAAAAGAGCTCTGCCTGGATAAGGAGTGTTTTGAGCAAAAGAATAAGGCGCACGAAGAGGCTGAGCAGAAAAAAGCCGAACAAGAAAAGCTTAAAAATATCGAACGAATAAAGGCCAAGGCCGCCAAGGCTAAAATGGACCGCGCCTTCTTCGCCGGTATCCTCGCTAAAGAATTTGGCAGGGGATATCATGATGAAGAAGTTGATGCGGCTATTTTTGCATATAAGCTCGCGCCCAAAAAGGTAGAAAGCAAAAAATCGGCCCTGGAATATTTCATGGGAAATAAATCGCTCGGTCTCGAGGAGATATTCCGTTTCCTGATTTTTTGGGAGGATTAACTTTCGCGGGGTTGGCCAGTGGCGAGGCCGCAGGGTTCATAACCCTGTATCCGTAAGGACATCACCGGTTCGAATCCGGTCCCCGCAATAAAATAGGGAGATAAATGGAAAGGCCCGGACAAAAAATAATTACACCCTCAGCCTGGGGCATCTGCTGCCCCGGGCCCTCCCTGGGGCTTTATAAAACACAGAAGAAAATACTGCAGGATAACCCTGCCTGCCTGGTTGCGGTAAACGGAGCCATACTCCTGGATGCCTTTAAATTCGATTACTGGGTCATGCAGGATATCGAAGTCTTCGAGACCATAATCAAAAAGGCCGATATCTCCCGGTTCTATGCAACCCGCCTTTGGATCCCGCGCCGCTGGCTTATTGATATCCCTAAAGATTATGACAGGTTAAATTCTCACTTCCAGGTCTTTTATAAAGAGGCCTTTCCTGCAGAGTCAATAGAAGCATTTAACCAAATCATCCCCTTCGGCCATTATATCAACTGGCGCGAATCTACCATCTTCCCCGCAATCGCCCTGGCGATATTAAGCGGGGCCAGGGATATCCGGTTATATGGAGCGGACATGGGCGGCCAGGGGTATTTCATTGAGGGCCTGGAGAATTACCGCACCCAGCATACTGACAGACGCTGGACAAATGAACGGCACTGGTTTGACTGCCTTGCCAAAGAATGCGGAAAACAAGGAATTATTATCACTCGCGATGGAACCTAAAATAGATATCATCATCCCTAGCTGTAAAACAAAAGGGCTTTTGCCTCTTATAGAAGAAGTGTATGCCACATCTACCGGCGCCTTTAATTTGATCATCGCCTCAAACCCGGAATATAGTGCCGCCAAGAACCGCAATGCCGGCCTCATGCTCTCAGCCGCTCCCTATGTCATTATGGTTGATGACGACATAACAGGTTTATTCAAAGGTTGGAATGAGATTTTAATTTCACTCTTAGAAGTATGCCCTAAGGTGAGTATTGTTTCAGCCCGCCTTATCCGTAAAGACGCAACACCTGCTCCCATGATGTCCAGTAAATATGACCTGGGCCATGACTATGAAATAGTAATGAAAATCCCGACAGCCTGTATTGCCTTTCGCCAGACCGCAATAAGATTTGACGAGAACTTTAAGGGCAGCGGATTCGAGGACGACGCCTTCTGCCTTGACATGGGCCCTAAAATCATCATCAATAACCTGGTTAAGGTAGTGCACTTAAATGAAATGAAACGCCAGAGCCAGTACTGGCAGGAAAACAAGGAATATTTCGAAAGGACCTATGCTAATCGCCTTATATAAGACCCTGCGCGGGGGAGAATGGCTCAAAGCCAGCCTGGATTCGATTTATAAGCACGTGGACGCCATAATATTTATCCATTCTCAGGTGGTCTGGGGCGGAGGCGCCTACGGAAATAATTGCCTGCAGCCGATAATGGAATGGAATAAAGAGCACTCTATACCGGTTATCCAATACACCGGCCTTTTTTTAACGCAGGACCAGCAATACGAAACCGGCTTTACTATCATAAAAAGGCTATATGGCAACGTAAAGCTCCTGCTTATCGATACGGACGAAATCTGGGAAGAGCCCGATATCGTAAAATTAAAAGCAGCCCTGGAAAGCAAGGAAGCCGCGGCATATTGCTGCAGGATGCACACCTATATCAAAAGCCCTTTTTACAGGATAGACCCCCCGGAAACCTGCCGGCCGGTAGTAGGAATAGATATGTCCCGCGCCCATGGCATCTTCGGCCCCCGGGGCTTAAGCATCCAGGATAAAGCCTATCTTGACGACATTTATATGCACCATTTCACCTACGTGCGCGAAAGCGAAACTGATATCCGCCTTAAATTCTATACCTCATCCATAGGAGATAACGTGCCATCCCACCCGGATTGGTTTAAGCGCATCTGGTCAGCTATCCCCAACGTAGAGAATTTTCATCCCTCAATCGGCTATGAGAAGAGTTGGCAGAAGATAAAAGAAATCACCATAAACGAATTACCGGAAGCAATCAGAAATCATCCGCTGGTAACGAAGGAGCCGCAATGCCCTTTAATCAATTAAGAGAAGAGCTCAAGCTATTAAGCTATCCCGATAACCACTGTTTCGATCCCGAGACATTGGAGCCGCAGGGAAAGACTATCCATAGGTTAGAGATATTAAAAAACAACGCCCCCGAACTATTCGCCGGCGGCCAATCTCTTTTGGAAATCGGATCCAATAAAGGATATTTCTGTATTAAGCTGGCCGATAAATACGAGAAAGTAACGGGATTCGACAAGGCCAAGGAATATATCGACTTCTCCATAAAATTGGCAGCAGCCCACAACATCAAAAATATAGACTTCTGGCACGGAGAATTCAGGGACGTGCCATTCCAGCATAAATACGATGTTGTCTACATAGGGAATTGCCATCACTATTTCTTCTTTGACTGCGCTAAATCTTACGCGCCGCCACTGCTCTTTTTAAAGAAGCTCGCGGGGATATGCGACAAATACCTCATCATTGACGGCCCTTTTGAAATATCCGATCCCGCAGTCACCAAACTATCCCGCGAAGGGTCATGGTCAAGCTACGTAAAAAGCCTTTATACCTTCGCCCAATACGAAGAATACCTCAAGCCGCAATTCGAACTGGTCAGGCATTGCGATAATGGCCTCGGCAGGGCCACCGCAGTCTTTAAAAGGGCCAAGCCCGACATGGAATACATTGAGGGGGCAAATTTACGGAGGGAATTAATCAGGAAAGGGATTTTAATCGAATGCAACCCTAACCGCGGCCCCGACAGCATGTTTGTATATGAGAACCGCAGGTATAAGTTCGATATGCGCATGAACCCCGATGGCGTCTTCCTGGTCCTTAACGCGCTGGGAGACTTCTTCCCGCGCTTCCACCAGATCATCGAATACCGCGGTTCCCGGGTAGGCGAAGTAGCCGAGTGGGTTTATGGGTCAATACTGGAGGATAACCCCATAATCCTTCACCACATCCTGCACTTAAACATGGTCTTAGGCACCGTAGGATTAATAGAACTCGATTTTGAGAGAGTCGATTTCAAGTCCTGCAATAACCGGATATACAACGTAGACATCGACCTGGTCAGGCATATTTCAGAAATAAGATATCCTGGCCGCGGAGAGAAGTCCTGGCAGGACCTTATCCGCGACAAGGCAGGGAACATGGGCATGAAGAGCGAAGCCATCGAAACTTTGATTACCAACCTAAAGCAAAAAGAAATCTTCAATCAGATAATCAAAAGAGGGGATTATTATGTCGAGCTTAGCCAAGCTAATGAATGAATTCGAAAACCACCAAGGCAAATTTTTAAAAGAGGGGTTCACTAAAGCTATCATCGAAACTATTGGGGAGAAAGCCTTGCTAACTATCTGGGATATGTTCGAAATATTCAAGGCAGTAAAGCAGATCCCCGAAGGCGGCACATACCTGGAGATAGGCTGCCACTTGGGCGGATCTTTAGTCTGCGCCTATGAGTCCGCCAAGGCTTCCGGTAAAAGCATTAATTTCATCTCAATAGACCCTTTCACTTCCGGGCCTAAAGATATGATGGCCGAAATAGCAGACCAATTCAGAAAAAACACAGAGCACATCAAGGCAACGCACTACCAGAAACATTCGCACCTGGTAAAAGATAGTTTCCCGAACAATTCCCTGGACATGATTTTTATAGATGGTGATCATAGCTATATAGCGGCAAAGAATGACTTCATCGATTACTGGCCTAAATTAAAGACCGGAGGAGTTCTTCTCGCACACGACTTCAATTACAGCCGGGACCATATCGGAGTAGTGACCGCCGTCATGGATGTATTTGCTTTACAGGAGATAGTCAAGCCTTTTAGGTCCAGCATAGCCATAATCAGAAAGGAACCTGAAAATGAATCCCTGTGGGTGTTTGGGAATTAATGTAACCTGGGCCTGCAACGTCAGCTGCAAGCACTGCTTTTACAGGCGCAATCCCAACCTGCATAAGAATATCCATAAGCCCCTGCAGGAGATAATCCAGGAAATGCGCAAAGGCCTCTTCCGGGGAATAGATAGAATCGTCTTAATCGGGGAAGGCGAGCCTATGCTGCACCCGCAGATCAACGAAATAATCCTAGCCGCAGCTTGTGAAGGCCTAAAGAGCAATATCATCACCAACGGCACCTTACCCATCAAAAACTACGAAGCCCTTTTTAAGCTCGGCCTTAACCATCTGCAGATATCCGTCCATGCCATTGGAGAGGCCTTGGAAATGATTATGGAATGCCAAGGCGCCGGGATAAGGCAAGGTGAACTCATAACCTGGCTAAAAGAAAATAAGCTGCCATTTCGCACCAATACATCCTTGCAGCAACTCAACTATAAACAGCTCCCCGAAATAACTCAATGTCTTATAGAGAAAGGCGCCTTTCACATCGCCCTCTTGGGATTTCTTCCTCATTATGAATGGAAGCAGCACGCGGCTGAGGTTGCGGTCCACCCGCAAGAGTTGCGCCCCTATATAGAGAAAGCCGCGGATTTATTAATCGCCTCAGGCAAATTCTTTACTATCCGGTATCATCCTTTCTGCCACTTAAGCCCTGAATACTGGAAGTACGTAGTTAATGCGCGCTACGTCCTATATGACCCCTGGGAGTGGGATTATGGATATTATAAGCCTTCTTGGGGTGAAGTCTGGCCGGCAGCCTTAGCATTAGGAGAAAGCACCGCCATCCAAACCGAACCCTGCATTCATTGCGCAATGCGTCTGCACTGCGGAGGATGGAATAAGCATTACGCCGAAATATTCAAAGGAGCGAACCTGGCAGCGATTTCACATTCACCGCATATTTATTGGCCAATGGATCAGGAACCCGGGGGCCTGCACGACATGAACCCTGCCAACAGTTTAAAGGGATATTGCGTTAATGGGAGGCCTGTTTAATGGAAGAGAGGCAGAAGTTTAGGATTTATACTGTGGGTGATAGCCATTCTTGGCATCCTTGGAATAATTTTCCATTTGTAAGTTACAATACTCTTGGAAGCTATACTATGTTCCGACTTGGTAGGGATAAGGATATTATTGTGAAGGACTTCCCTGCGGATTGCCCGGTGTGCTTTTGTTTTGGAGAGATAGACTGTCGTTGTCATGTGGGTAAACACCCTCCCTGGAAATCCACCGTGGAGATGTTGGTGGAGAAGTATTTCGAGGCTATTGAGCTGAATAGAAAGATTAACCCTAATATTTGGGTTTACAGTATTCCTCCTCCACCTCGCAGAACTGATACATGGGAGAATCCTGATGTCCCCTTTGTGAGTTCTGACTATGAGCGCTTAGCTTATCAGCGCTATATGAATGAACTTCTGAGAAAGGGGCCGTTCCTTGTAGTCGACATAGCTGATGATTACGCGGATGCAGAAGGTTTTATGTGTAAGGATTTGGGTGATAAACATGTTCACTATGAGTCTCCCGCACCGTTGGCAGCTTGGCTTAAAAGTAAAGGATACTTTTAATGGAAGAAATAGCAATTATCTATACCACATTCTTACGGGATTGGCTGGCTAAGAAGACCATAATTAGCATCGTTAAAAATTGGATACCAGGATTTGATTTATTTGTCGGAGATCAGGGAAGAGAAGATTCAGAAAATGAAAGAGAGTTCTTTGATTTTTTTATTAAAGAGGCGAAGACTTGGAAACCTCTTCCTTTTGATTGCGGAGTGTCTTATGCACGCAATTATCTTATACAAGCAGCAGCTGGGAAAGGCCTCCACTATTGCCTCCTAACCGCCGACTCAATCGAATTCATTCCCGAAACCATTACCAATCTCGACAAAGCCGTCCACTTCCTGGAAAACAACCCAAACATAGGCATCCTGGGTTTTGACCTTAATGACCGCATCCCCTGGGAATACTTTATGGATATCCAGGACAACCGCTTCCTACTTAAAAGAAACGACACAATCGAAACAGACCCTACAACCGGTCTGCGCATCAAGCACTGCGACATCTGCCGGCAATTCTTCTTAGCCAAAATAAATACTATCCTTTCCGTCAAATGGGATGAAGCCCTTAAGACTGGAGAACATGAAGACTTCTTCTGGCGCTATAAGCAATCCGGCCATAAAGTCTGCTGGACACCTGACATCACCGCCAACTATATCGACTACAAGCCGGCAGAATACCTGAAATACCGTAATCGTCAATATAATGAATTCAGGGAAATGCTTTTTAAGAAGCATAACTTAAATGATTGGGTGCAATATTGTTGAGGCCTGTGCGTACTGACAAGGTACCGAAGATTACTAATATCTTTATCTCTAAGAACGTGGTCAAATCCCGGCGCAGGCCTTATAACTAAATGGAGGGGGTATGGACACAACAATAGAAACAAAGGTCAAAGAAGCACTCGCCTCTGCCTTAGGCGCAGGGGGAGAACCCGGGGATATCGAACTCACCGATAGCCTCAACGATGACCTCGCCATGGATGACCTTGACCGCATCGAAGCCATCATGGCCCTTGAGGAGGCCTTCGGAATCGAAATACCGGATGAGGACGCGGCAAAATTCTTAACCGTTCAGGACATCATAACCTATGTCACAGACAAAAAGAAAGCTTAACCAAATTTCCTTCACAATTCCCCGGGTACCGCCCTCTCTTAACGACATGCTCAGAACCCATTGGGTAGGCCGCACAAAGGAACAGAAACTCTGGGACCAATGGGCATGGGCGCAGTGGATGGCGCGCAATAAGTTCATCTTCCTCAAGCCGATAAAGGTCCTATACATCATCACTTTCAATTCCAACCGGACCCGGGATTTAGATAACTACATCGGAGGCACCAAATTCATCACAGATGCCTTAAAGAAGACCTTTTTCTTCCGCGATGACGCCGCTCATCTTAAAGCCATAGAGGTGCAATTTGTAAACGGAGAGAAGGAAGGGACCACAGTCATTATATCGGAGGCATAGATGAATACTACCTGCATGCCAGGAATGATCTGCTTTAGTAGAGGCGACCAGATTACCTTATTGATAACATTCGGCCTTCTTGTGGCTTCTTGTATATTCCTGGCAAGTATACTTATTAGTTTATTAATTAAGAAAATAAGAAGAATTTTTTAAATAACCCAGCGCATGCCGGCATGGTATGAGGTTAATCCATGGCGATACCGAGCAATCAGCCAGCCGGCAGCCTGGCCAAAAAGGAGGGAATGTGAGTAAGCTATCAGAAGCGAATATCATACAGATCAAGAACATGAAGGCAGATGGTAAAAAAGGCAGGGAGATAATAGATTTTTTCTGGAATACCTATAAAATAAAATTAGATGAAAGCGAGATATCCCGGGCAGTCCACCTAAAGAAATACGGGATAGCATCCGCAGAGAACCCAAGACGCCGGTCCGCTCAGCGCAAATATGCTAAAAAGATAAAGATATGTGACCATGAGGATCAAGATGAACTAACCCAGCTTATTATCCAGGCCTACCAGTTATATAAGAGGGGTTTCCTGAAAAAAGTTGAAGCTGTGCTCGAAACAGCGGGGGGGGGGTATTAAATAAAATGCTTTGTATGGTTACATATATCACTGGGGTTATCCTAAACCAAATCAGATTCTGGCCATACGCACCAAAATATAACTTAACCCGGCAAATATGGGGGTTAGGAAGATGAACGGACCCAATAACTCCATTGGCTGGTGCGATTACACATGGACACCTGTAACTGGCTGCCAGCGCAACTGCTGGTATTGCTACGTCAAACGCCTCAGGGGCTACAATATGCAGCCGCATTTTCACCCGGAGCGCCTAAGCGAACCTATTAAGCTAAAGAAACCCGCCAGGATCTTTGTCTGCTCAACCGCTGATTTATTCGGAGAGTGGGTTATAGAAGACTGGATAAAACAGGTCCTGTGGACTATCCACCAGTGCCCTCAACATACCTTCCAACTCCTCACTAAATGTCCGGAGAGAATAGTCCACTTTACCGATGCCCTGCGCAAGCCTAATATATGGGTAGGGGTGACAGTCGAACAAGCACAGTACTTAAGCCGCCTAAAAGCCTTTCTCTTTATAGCCAAGCAATATTCCTTAAAACGCTTATTCGTTTCTTTTGAGCCACTACTTTCGCGGATGAATATTGAACCGGAAGAATTGAAAGGATTAAGGTGGATTATTATAGGCGCCTATACAGGCAAAGACGCCGACCTCTTAAGGCCTAAGTTAGAGTGGATCAGGGATATCATAGCCAAGGCCGCTAAGCTTAAAGTCCCGGTATTCTTAAAGGATAACCTTAGACCGGTATGGAAAGAAGAATTAAGGCAGGAATTCTCGGAGAAGCTGAAATGAAAACTTTATTTATGGAAACAACTAAGATTGAACCTGAACAGACAGTAGCAGAGATTCAAAGGATTTTAGGCAAATATGGCGCTGGGGGAATCTTAACAGAATACGCTAAGGGAGAAGTTATCGGAGTTGCCTTCAAGATCGATGTTAATGGTAAAGATATTCCCTTTCGGTTGCCCTGCCGGTGAGAAGCAATAGATAGAATGTTATCCTCGCGGAGGAAGCGTTTGAGAAATAACAATAAGATTGCTCAGCAAGCCAAACGCGTAGCTTGGAGACAGATCTTGCGGTGGGTAGAGGCGCAGATGGCCTTAGTTGAAACTAATATGGTTAAGATTCAAGAAGTCTTTATGCCTTATATTCAAATGACGATATCCGGACAGACACTTTATGAGAAGATTGAACAGAAAGGATTTATAGCCTTGGAGGATAAGAGATAAGAATGAGTAAATATATAAAATTCACTATTGTTTTCCAAAAACCTAAGACAGCAGTTTATGAAGTAAGGAATATAAAGTCGCAAGCTATTATTGGATATATCGAATGGTATGGGCCTTGGAGGCAATATTGCTTTTTTCCCGAATCTGATTGCGTATTTAGTTCAGGATGTTTAAAGGACATAATAAATTTTATAGAGTCGCTGCGGAGGAAATAATATGTCTGATAAAGAAGAATTGCGAGATATCTTAAACGAGATAGGAAAGCACGCTGTTAGATTGCATGACTTAATGAAGGAAGGAACAGCTATTGATATTACTTTTGTCAAAGAAGAAAAGCTTCTAATCCCAAATCAACCATCCAAAGTAAGCCACCTATTGCTTGTTAAACCTGTAGTATATGCAGAAGTAAAACTTAAACCTAAGTTAGCTGATGGCAACACTAATTGAAATAAGGAATAGTAGCGGCTTAGTAGGTAGATGCGATGCTAAGTGTTATGAAGCATTAGATTCAAAATGTATATGCGTATGTGGAGGACATAATCACGGCGCTGGTTTAAAGCAAGCACAAGACAATACTACGCAGATGAGCAAAGCATTACTTAAAAAGTTTAGTAAAGATAGGATAGTCTTTCCCGATGAAGGTAAACAGTTACAGTTATTTTAAAATGAATATCTTTAAACGATTTAGACAATGGAGAGAGCATCGTAAAGTTTTAAAGATGATTGAGCATACTATTATTATGCTAAATGCTTTTAATTATGTTCTTAGTAAACAAGGAGTGGGGAGAGCAGTGCGTCATCGATATATGCGCGCTGTATCACAAGACCCGAAGTCGTTATTGAATTTATATTATGAAATTATGGGTCCTTCCGACGGGCGTCGGTACTCGAGGGTCAGCTGAAGTGCTCGGACTTTCTGATGGTAAACTCATTTTTTCGGGATGTCAGGGTCATAAATATTATTCCACGTGAAATAATCTGACCCGACGGTAAAACGAGAAAAAATATGGCTAAAATTAATATCAAACCTGACATTCAGGAAATAAATATATCAGATATAAAATCCTACATAGGTAACCCACGTGATATTACCGATGAAGCACTGTCTGGCTTACGGTCCAGTCTAGAAAGATTTGGCTATGTTGACCTCTTGATAGTCAATAAGCGCAACATGGAATTGGTTGCCGGCCACCAACGGCTCAAGATTTTACAGACTGAGGGTATTGAGACCGTAACCTGTATTATGGTGGATGTTGATGATTTAATGCAGCAGACCATGAATATCACGCTTAATAACCAGGCAATCGCTGGATACTGGACGCAGGCACTTATACCGATTTTAGAGCGTTTACGCCAGGAGATGCCTGATGATTACCTCAACTTGCGGCTTAAACAGCTGCGCGAAGAATGCGCAGAGCTTGAAACCGAAAATCTTGGGAATACGCTTCCTGATGATATCCCTCCAGCTCCTAAGGAAGCCATAACTAAGCTTGGGGATCTATGGATCCTTGGTGACCATCGGCTTTTATGCGGCAGCAGCACTAACGAAGCGGATGTGGCGCGGCTTATGGATGGCCAAAAAGCGCAGTTATTTGCTACGGATCCGCCCTATATGGTGGATTATACCGGAGCTAATCGTCCAGAAGGGGGTGGAAAAGACTGGTCCGGTGTTTATCATGAGGTGGATATCCCCAATGCCGAACAATTCCTAAGGGATTTTTATTCTATCGGTTTAAAGCATGTAGATAAAAATGCAGCAATTTATCTTTGGCATGCCTCTAAGCGGATTGAACTTATCCTTAAGATCCTTCACGAGTTAAATATATTGGTCCATCAACATATTATCTGGAAGAAGCCGGCCACGGTCCTAACTTATTCAATTTACCCCTGGGGGCATGAACCTTGTCTTTTTGGTTGGCAGCAAGGTAATAAGCCCTATTTTAAGGTTTCTCAAAGCAAAATAGGTTCGGTATGGGTTGTGGGTTTGTTACGCATAGGGGATCCGGAAAGCCCTGAATATTATAGTGATATCTGGGAAGTGGACTGGGAAGGAAAGAAACGTAATACCGGGCTAGAGCATCCTACAGTTAAACCTACTGAAATTTTTGCGATTCCTATGCGAGTGCATACAAAGCCAGGGGATATTTGCTATGAGCCGTTTAGCGGGTCCGGTTCACAGATTATAGCAGCTGAGAGGCTCAATCGAAGATGTTTTGCTATGGAACTAGAGCCTGTATTTTGCGATGTAGCAGTACGCAGGTGGGAAGAATTTACAGGAAAGAAAGCTGAAAGGAGGTGAGAATATGGTTAAAATCGGCGATGCAGTGCTTTATGTTGATACCGTCAGACAGGAACGGAATGCTTTGGTTCAGCACGTTCACAATCAAGAATTAATTAATATCGTGATTGTGAGTAATGACCCCGGGCGTGAAGATTCCTACGGTAGGCAAATAGAACACGTGACTTCTTTGTCGAGAAAAAATGAAAATAATGAAGCTCACGGTTTCTATTTTGTCGAGAAGTAAGAAAATCCTCCACGCAAACCGAGCAGGGATGCACAAAGTGGAGGCAAAAAGTCTTTATAAAAATATGGGCGGCCGGGCCCGATAAGTAATACCGAGCCACCACATGATAATGGCATGTGGTTTTTCCAGCCGCTTATGCGCTAAGAGGCATTTTAAGCGGTAGTTTTTTATTTGTCAATGCCTATCATGTGGAGATGGAAGAACAAGTTAAGCTTAAACCCAATCTTATTGAAATGGCCAAAAAGCGCAGACACCTACATTTGGTTGAGAAGCTCGCCAGAGGAAAATCTGCCACACCCACCCTTTCCAAGGCCGAAATCCACGAATTAGAGAGATACGAAGGAGATCCCGCAACTCCAGGTGTTGTCGATAGCCGTGAAAAAGTCGCTAAAATCTTTGGAGTAGCTTGGCGAACAGTAGAACGCTGGGTTAAGGATGGCATGCCAATCACTCCTGATAAGAAATATGACCTTCTCGATATCCGCGCATGGAGAGAATTTAAGAAACGTAGAAACAACAAATCAGGAAAAAAGAATAATTTACAAGATAGAAAAGACACAGCTGACGCAACATATCGCGAATATAAGGCCAAATTAGCAGAAATAGCGTTAAAGAAAGTAATAGGCGAGCTTATCCCTAGGGATATTGTGGAAAAAGAGCTTATTCAAATCAGCATAGGCATTAAACGTGCGCTCCTTGCGCTTCCCCAGCAGGTGGCACCCCAGCTCGTAGGCCTTGAGGCACGGAAGATAGACGCCTTACTTACCGCACGCATTAAAGAGGTAATCGAAGCAATTGCTGATGGTAAGGCCTTAGTTAATAGGATAAAGAATGGAAACCCAACTGGCAACATTAAAGCTTTGGACGCCAGCAGTTCGTAGCGCCTGGCAGATCCCCAACGAACTGACAGTATCTCAATGGGCGGATAAATACCGCAAGCTTGACCCGATGATTTCTGCCGAACCGGGGCAATGGCGAACGGACCGCACTCCCTATTTGCGCGGGATAATGGATTCTTTTAATAATCCCTTGGTAGAGAAAATTACGATTATGTCTTGTACCCAGGTAGGTAAAACAGAATCATGGTTAAACATGCTGGCTTATATAATAGACCAGGATCCGGCCCCCGCATTAGTAGTTATGCCGCGCGAACCCGATGCCAAATATATATCAAAGAGCAGAATTCGTCCGATGATTGAGGTTTCTCCAGAACTGAGTAAGCATCTTACAAATGATTCAGATGATATCACAAAGCTCGAAATGAGATTGAATCGGATGTTTATCTACTTTGCCGGAGCCAATAGCCCTGCAGCTCTTTCTGGAAAGCCGGTAAGATATGTTTTCCGCGATGAAGTGGATAAATATCCTAAGTTTTCAGGAGAAGAGGCCGATCCGATAAAGTTATCCAATGAAAGAACGCATACCTTCTGGAATAGAAAGAGCATTGATTGCTCAACCCCTACAACAAAAAACGGATATATTTACAGAGAATATGAGCATTCAGACAAAAGAAGTTATTATGTGCCCTGTCCATATTGTGGAGGATACCAGGTATTAGAGTTTGAACACCATGTAAAATTCCCTAAAGAGGAAAGAGATCCTGAGCGTATCCGGCAGGAGCGCCTTGCCTGGTATGAATGTGAGTATTGTCAGGGGAAAATAACTGATTTAATGAAACAGGATATGCTTTTGAAGGGCAAATGGATCCCCGCAGCAGTAAAGTTAGATGTAAAGGACCAGTTGCCGGATAAATTGGATTTTCCGCAGGTCTCCCACGTAGGTTTTCATCTTAATGCGCTATATTCCCCATGGTTAACATTTTCTGATGTTACGGCTGAATTTATTGATTCGCATGACCGACCGGAATTGTTAATGAATTTTATCAACAGCTGGCTTGCCCAGGTATGGGAAGAGAAAGCTATAGAAACAAAACCGGAAAAATTAAAAATTCTATGTGGAGACTATGCTCGCGGTACGGTCCCTGATGGCGCTATTGTCTTGTTTGGTGGAGTTGATATGCAGAAAGATTATTTTATTGTAATAATTCGCGCCTGGGGGGCATATCCTCAATCTTGGCTAATTCTTGAAGAAAAAGTTAATGATTGGAATGAGGTTGAGAATATATTATTTAAAACCCAATATCCCTCAGTGATCCCCGGGATTGAGCCTTTTAGCGTGCGGTTAACCTGTTTTGATACCGGTTATCGCACTGGTGAAGTATATAATTTTTGTCGTCAATATCCGACCTTAACAAGGGCTATTAAAGGGAAGGATCAAATTACTGGCGTTCCCTATAAGATGGCGACTATTGATAAATATCCTGATGGGAAGCATATTAAAGGAGGCCTTAAGCTTTGGTTCCTTGATACCAACTATTTTAAAGACAAAATCAGTTTCTTTGTACACACTGAGCATGCTTCGCCAACATGGCATTTGCATAAAGAACCATCCGAAGAGTATTTTAGATGGTTTTGTGGTGAGCATAAGATTATTAAGCGTGATCGGAAGACCGGCAGGACCTATGAAGTTTGGGAGCCGGTTTCATCTCACGCCCAAGCTCATTACTGGGATGCGGAAGTATACGCCATGGCCGCGGCCGAAATGATGCGGGTATTTACTTTAAAAGAAGAAGATAGGCCAAAACCCCAGACAGAAATAATAAACCATGATCCCGGGAAAAAACCAGAAAGTTGGATAGGGAAAAAACCAAACTGGATAAAACGTAATGGCTGAGCCCAGGGTAATACCACCTATTTTTCTTAAAAAGGAGGAGGCATGCAAAAGATAGAAATAATGAGGACAATATTAACAAGCCTATTATTAATCTACATACTGTTACAAAGGAAAATAAATAAATTACTACTGGATGAACGAACTTTTTTAAAATTACGAAAAGAATTCCAATCAGGGTCGCTACGGACAAGACTATGGATAAAAAAATATTATAGGGTTCAAGGAGATATCGTTTTCTTTGTAAATAGTCTGTCAATCGCATTCTTTATAAGCGCAATAATTTTATTCTGGTTGCTATAATTATAGTACAAAAAGGCCGGGTAAGGATGGGTAGTTGGATAGAAAGACGAGAACAATGGATACCGCATTCTAAAAGGCGTGAACGGCGTATTATCACCAAGCAACCCGAAACACAAATCGTTTCTATTGCTGATAGCAAAAAAATTAATTATAATAATAGCTATGCCAAAGGAGTAATTTTTATTCTACCCAAATGCCCTGTTTGCGGAAATAAAAAAATAAGATGCTATGGTACGGAGGGAGATACGCGATATTATAAATGTAAATGTGGAGCTAAATTTAAGGCCTTCGAAAGAAATAATATAAATGAGGCGCAATAAAGTAAAGAAAATATATAATACCGTATTATATAAACCTGTTACTTGTCCAAGATGTGGAACGAGGAAAGTACATTGCTATGGTTCTTATCTGCCAATACGTTATTATAAATGCCAAATTTGCAAATATAATTTTAAGACAAGAGAGGCTGAACAAAGTGATAAAGAGTTTATAAGGGATTGTAAAATAGCATCTAAAATATTAGAGAAAATTACACAAGAACGAAGGCGTAAATATATTGAAAGCGTAAGTGGAAAGAATAGTCCTTTTTGGAAAGGTGGGAGAATAAAAGATCATAAAGGTTATATTTGGGTTAAAGTTCCTAGAGACCACCCATCAGCTAATTTATGGGGATATATTGCGGAACATCGTTTAATTGTAGAGAAACATTTAGGTCGGTCCTTACATAAAAAAGAAGTTATACACCATCTTAATGGTAATCGTTCTGATAATAGATTTGAAAACTTGAAATTATGTAAAAATACCGCCGAACATCTGAAATTACATAAAAAAAGTCGTTCTGCAACGCAGAATAACCCTATTGTGTTTTTAAAATAAAAGTTCTAAAATAATAATTAGACAATCTGGAATACTTCCGGCCGATCCCCGGATTTATAAAAAAAGGCAAATCGGTGCCGATTCATCGTTTTGCCTTTTTTGTTTTTGCGGCATGACGGTGCCGCGCGGTGGCAGTGAGGTGCCTCACCATCTCCTGCCACCATTTTTTAGGAGGTAAAATTGGCCATACCTACCGATCAAGAAATGCTCGATGCAGTAAAAACAGCAATCAATGCCCGCATTACCGGAGGAGCAGTTCAATCTTATGGCATTAACGGCCGAAACCTCCAATACTTCACATTAACCGAATTGTGGGATCTTAGAAGAAAATTAGAAAAGAAAATTAGCGATACAGCCGGTACTGGCCAGACTCAAGCCAAATTTGTAGGCGCCGATGATTAATAAAAGAGAACCAAAACAATCTTTTGGAGAAAAATTTTCCGAAGGAATAGATAACATAGTCGGAGCCTTTTCTCCTTTTATCGCAGCAAAACGCAGATGGTTCAGGTTTATTTCTAAGAGCATGTTCAATTCTTACCGCGGCGCGGAAGGCGGAAGGCTGCGTGGGTCCTGGATTCCCGGGGGCGGATCAGCGGACGAGGACTTATTAGCCGACCTTTCTAAATTAAGAGAAAAGAGCCGGGACCTCGTAAGGAATGATGGTATAGCCTCAGGCGCCATAAACACCATTATTACAAATATAATCGGGACCGGAATTAAACCCCAGAGCCGCCTGGATATGGAAACGCTTAAGATCAATGAAGAATACGCTGACCAACTTCAGCGCCAGATAGAGAAAATCTGGGGACGTTGGGTGCCCATAGCCGATGCCGGCAAGCGGTCAAATTATTATGAGCTGGAAGAATTATCAGAACGCCAACGCTTTGTCAATGGCGAATCGATAATCATTCCCTTAAGAATCACCAATAAGAACAGGCTGTATAGTCTTGCCCTACAAACTGTTGAGTCCGACCGTTTAGATACGCCTTCGGACTTGGTTTCTAATAAAGATATCCGCAAGGGTATAGAAATAGGGGAATACGGCGAACCAGTTGCATATTGGATAAGAAAAATCCATCCCGGGGATTATACATACGGCAGATATACGGGAAATAATATGAGAAGTAATTATAACCGTTATCCAGCTGAACGCTCTGACGGAACAAAGAATTTTTTCCATTTATATCATCTTCTAAGGTCCGGGCAGACAAGAGGCGAGCCTTTTATGGCCCCGGTAATCAATTTATTTAAAGACAGGTTCGATTATATGGAGGCAGAGCTTGTCGCGGCCCGGGTAGCTGCCTGCTTTGCGGTATTTATCAAGAAAGAAAATGCCTCTGAATTTGCAGTAGGGAGATCAACGGAAGATTCTATTACAGAAAAACGACAGGAAGAATTAAGCCCGGGGTTACTTGAATATCTTGAGCCCGGTGAAGATATTTCTGCATTCAATCCGCAGCGTCCAGGAGGATCATTCGCGCCGTTTATGGTAAGGATCCTGAGGGATATCGCATCCGGCCTGAATATTCCCTATGAAGTATTATCAAAAGATTTCTCGCAATCAAATTATTCGAACTTAAGGGGCGCGCTCCTTGAAGCCAGAAGATTCTTTATGATGCAGCAGAAATTTGTCGCAGATAAATTCGGGCAGCCCTGTTTAGAGCTGCTTATCGAAGAGGCTTATTTAAAGGGAGAACTACCCATCCTTGATTTTTATACAAACCGGGAATCTTATATAAAAACGCGCTGGATCTGCCCCGGATGGCAATGGGTTGACCCCAAGAACGAAATAGAATCATCCATTAAGGCCGTGGATAACGGCTTATCTACCCTGGCCGAAGAAGTGGCCAGCCAGGGATATGACTGGGAAGAAGTTCTTGTGCAAAGGGCCAGGGAAAAGAAAAAAATTAAAGAACTCGAAGAAAAGTACGGAATCGATATGACTCCCTCGCAATCATCGCAGCCGGGGAATAAAGAAACCGATCCTGAACCGGAAAAAGTTCCACCGGAAGTCCCGACAAATGGCCAAGAAGAGTAGTAATAAAAAACAGCATTCAGTTTCTTTGATACCGATAATTATTGTGCCTTTAAACGCAATGGTTAAGCCAAAAACTTTTCTTATCAGCCTGCAAGAAGTAAAAAACATCAAGGTTAAGAAAGTTAACCTTTAAAAGGGGGTACTCGCATGGGAAAGACGCGTTTTTTAAGAGCTGACATAGCCAGGGGAATAAATTCCGGTAATGTTAAGGGCGTTGATAGGGATTTTAAGCACGATAAAGGCAAAGGCGCCATTTTTGGCTATGCGGTTATCGCAAAGGGCACCCTCAATGACCAGGATATAAGAGACTGGGAAATGGATGATATCTCCCTGGATCAGGTTGTTGAGCTGGGTAACCAGAAGAATATAGGCCTGAAATCGCGTTTTGGCCATCCCAATATAAGCGGTGAAGCCCTAGGGACATTTTTGGGCCGTGCAAAGAATTTCAGGAAGGATGGAGATCTCGTCCGCGCAGACCTTTATATCGATGAAACGGCGCATAACACGCCTAACGGGGACCTGGCAACATATATTATGGATCTGGCTGAGACCGATCCTGACGCATTTGGTTCTTCTTTAGTTTTTGACGCTGACTTCGCATATCGGCTAAATGAAGATGGGACAAAGAAAAAAGACGAAGAGGGGAATGAGTTACCCGCCTTAGTCAGGTTCACCAAAGTTTACGCTTCCGATATTGTTGATGACCCAGCGGCAACCCCAGGAATGTTTGGTAAATTTTTTAATTCCAGCGTGGAATTATCCGCTAAAGCTACGGAATTCCTGGATAAATTTCTTAACAGTCCCGATGCAATAGAACATACGATGGCTTTTCTCGAAAGATACAGGAAAAATCGGGTTGATATAGATAAGGAAAATAATAACCTAACCAAAAAGGAGGAGGTAGAGATGGAGTTGAAAGAGATTACTGTGGACCAGTTGAAGGCAGAAAGGCCTGATTTGGTTGCAACCCTCAAGGCCGAAGGTGTAACCGAAGGCGTAAAAACCGAAAGAGCGAGAGCTCTTGCGATCGTAAAGGCCGAACATACCGAATTCGCCGGTATGAAGATGGAAGCATTATCTGAAAAGGCGATAGAAGAAGGCCTCACCCAGGACGCAACATTGGCTTCTATGCGCGAAAAGAGGCTAAAAGATATCGAACTCGAGAGAAATCCGGCCCCCGGAGCTGATGGGGATACTTCTAAAGTATCAGCTACGCATCTGGATAAAGCCAAGGCTTATGCTAAAGAGCATAATTGCAACATAACCGAAGCCCTGCGTGCAACAGCGGTAAAGAGAGTAAAGAAATAATCTAACCAAAAAGCGTAATGGTAGAAAAGAGGGAAAATAATAACCTAACCAAAAAGGAGGAGGTAAAAGATGTATACCGATAACGGAGTAAAGACCTTTACAGCGGGAGAGGCTTTAGCAAGGGCCCGCCGTGTCAAATTAAGCTCAGGTTACGGCACCCAGGTAGAATACGCCGATGCAGCGGATGATTATATCGGTGTCACCTTAGAGGCCGCAGCCAGCGGAGAACCAGTGGCAGTAAAGCTTAAAAGGAATTCCGAGGGTACGGTAGAAGTTGAAGCATCCGGAATAATCACAGCCGGCGCCACGATTTACGGAGCAGCTGACGGTAAAGTTTCCACTTCTTCAACGGGCACGGATAAATTTGGGAAGGCCTTAGAAGCAGCTTCCGGAGACGGTGCAGTAATCGAAGGTCTGATGGATGACTAAATAGATTTAACCAGAATCGAAGGCTTGAGGGGTAACTAAATAAATTTAACCAGTAACTAAAGGAGGAGGTAAAAGATGGGAGTTGAACAGAGCGGCACCAGGACAAATCCGCGCCTCGATTTAGGCGTAGCGCTGATGGAATTTATCGCGCAAGAAAGTGATTTCATCGGCACCCAGGCTTTAAGGCTTTTCCGCGCCCAGGTGCAGAAAGGCGTATTCCCGGCCATCACCAGGGAATGTTTAACGCGCTCAGTCAATACCAAACGCGCCAAGAGAAGCGGATACAATCGTGAAGGCGTCATCACCGTGGATATATCATTCGCCTGCGAAGAGCATGGCCTTGAAAACGCCCTTGACGACAGCGAGAGAAGCCTCTATGAATCTGATTTTGACGCTGAACTCGCCTGCACCAAACAGATCTTGAACCTGCTTTTAATCGCCCAGGAAGTAAGAATCGCCACAGCTTTGTTTAATACATCCACCTGGGCAGGCGCAACCCTCTATACCGATAATTCTGGCGCTCCATGGGATGCAGCTGCAAGTGATGTCATCGGGCAGGTTTTAGCAGCAAAAGAAAAGGTCCGCGCCCTAACCGGCATGAAACCTAATGCCCTTATCATGAGCGAAACAAACAGGATCCGGCTTTTAAGCAATACCGCAATCAAGGCCGCTATCCAGTATACCACCATTCCTACTGAGGAAGCCGTAACCAACGCATTAAAAGGACTTTTCGGCGTAGAGAATATCCTCATCGGGAAGGCAGTAAAGAACACCTCCAATAAAGGCAAGGATTTCAGCGGTTCCGATATCTGGAGTGATGACTATGCAATGGTAGCCCGCATAGCGCAAGATTCTAATTCGCTGGAAGAGCCTTGTGTAGGAAGATCCATGCTGTGGGTTGCTGACAGCCCGGAGAATACCACAGTAGAGCAGTATTACGAAGACAGCATCCGTAGCGATGTCTTCCGCGTGCGCCAGAACGTAGATGAGTTGGTTATTGATGCATCTTTTGCTCATCTAATGAAAGTAGACGCCTAAGCTTTAAAAACTTGACCTCGGGGCCCTACACGGGTCCCGGGGTCTATTTATTTATATGACCCCAGATACCTTTTTAACCGACGGTATAAACAAAACCTATGCCACAACTAAGAAATTCAGGGCGAATTCTACCCTGATCTTTCTTAATGGTATTTACCAGGGCTTAGGCAGGGATTATACCGAAGATTCCGGCCGGCAATCGATAACCTTTAAGGTATTACCGGATGCGGACCTGGAAGGGGAAATAAGGTACCTGGAAGACGAAGATATAGAGACCAGCGAATCAGGCGTTTCGTCTTTCAAGGAGCAACTGGTATCTGACGCGGTAAATATATTTTTAAACGCTGATGAATTTGCGGAAACTATAACCTATCTTCCCAAGGGTGGAGAAGAAATATTAATCAGGGCGATCGTAGACCGCAACCAAATCTCCCCTGCAGGAGAAGATTCCGGCAGGCTGCTCCAGAACCAAATCAGGATATCCATTGCCAATAGCGAGACATACGGAGTTATCTCAGTGAATAAGGGCGAGGACATAGTTTCTCTTCCTGAAAGAATCGGCGGGGCGGATGTAGATTTTGTGGTAGCGGATGTCATTAGTCAGGATGAAGGTATGTGGACTTTACTTTTACAAAAATAAATATGCCCACACCAAGGCAACAAATAGATCCCGGGAGGTATTTAGACAAGGAAGGCCTGCGTATCGATACCCGCAGGCTCGACCGTGCCATGGAACAGGCCCCGGGGATCCTTAAAGTCGAGATTATGGACGCCCTGGATCATATCCGCAAGGGCTTTTTTAAGGCCCTTTACATTAGCACAGGCCTTAAAGACAGGCGTTTTATCGCCACTAAGAAGGTGGGCATAGGCCGGCAGATCCGCGTCTACCGCAATCCAGGTAAAGGAGATGTCCTCGACATGGAACTTGGCATATTTACCCGCTCTAAAATCGCCGCCCTGCAGGAAACAGGCGGCACAGTCAGCGCCAAATCCGGCATGATGGCCATACCGATAGGCAAGGCATTAACCCCAACCGGCCGCCTTAAGCCGGAATATTCAGTATTCGAGAACTACCGCCGGTCATATATCCCCAGTAAAGTTAAAATCCCCGGGTTATTTATGATGGCTAAAAACGGCCGGATGTTTTTAATGCAAAAAGAAGGGGATAAGATAGAACCGCTTTTTATTTTAAAGAACCAGATCAAGATCCAGCCGCGCCTGCGCATGCTAGACACCTGGGATAGGATGGAAGGGTACCGCATGGAGACATTCAATAAGCATATAGACAAGGCGCTAAATAAAATATGAGCACATCAAGACGCGAAAGCATAAGAGACAACATAATATCCACCCTCCAGGGGATAACAACCGGTAATGGGTACAATAATACTATCACCAACGTACGGGGTTGGAAGCAGCTCGGCAATTCTCTTAAAGTCATTCCCTGCGCAATTGTAAGCCTTGGCCGGGAAACAAAGGACCCGGATCCTCATCCACAGGCAACCTGCAACCTACCCGTCTTCATAGATCTCTGGACCCGGCAAGGCGAAACAGATACAACCGATACCGATGAGCTATTAAATAGTTTATTACTAGATATCGAGAAGGCCATTATGGCAGACGAAACTCGCGGGGGATATGCGGAAAACACAATCATCCGCAGCATTATGCCCTTTGAATCAGTTGAGGGCCAGCCACACTGCGGCCTAATAATCGAGCTGGAAATTATCTATCAGCATAAGCTGACAGATCCAGCTTTGTACACATAGATATTTCACGTGAAATAACTAAAAAGGAGGATCTAAATGTTAGAAAAACGTATGCAAATGTCAGGGAAATTGGAAGACGAAGAAGGTGTCCTCGAGACCTTAGCAGCTGCGGATGCTAAAACAATAGTCTATAACCCAAAGTTTAAGGCCGACCCGGAGAAGCACGAAAGCGACCCTGAACGCCTCTCAGGAGCAGCGCAGCCGCAACTCATCGGTAAAATCCCCGCGAGCCTGTCCTTCCAGGTCCGTATGCGCGGGTCCGGTACTGCAACCACAGACCCGGACTGGATTAAATACCTCAAGGCCTGCGGTTTCTCCTCAGTGCTTCTTAAATCCATTAATATAGGTGCTATCACCAGCGGTCCATTCCTGAACAATGAGCTCATCAGCGGCGGCACATCCAATGCCCAGGGAAGAGTCGTTTTCCAGACCGTAAACGGAGCATCCAAGGTCTATTATGTCGCAGTTGGTACCGTAGATTTTCAAAGCGGAGAAGTCATTACAGGCGGTACATCTGGCGCAACAGCCACCACGTCAAGCGTCCCATCTAATGCCGCTCGCGCCTATCGTCCAATCTTAACAGCTGTCCCCAGTATGAGCCAGGCAGTAAACCAGGACGGCTCCATGGAGCGCCTGAAGGGTGGACGCGGGAACGCGAAGTTTTCTGTTGCATCCGGAGGCCCCGGGTTAGTTGATTTTGATTTCCAGGGGGTGGATGCCGGCCAGGCAGATGAGTCATTCTTTGATGATGTGGAATATGAAGAGACTGCCCCGGATATCTTCAAAGACGGCACAGTCCTACTGGACAGCTACCATCCCAAATTGGCCAGCCTTGACTTTGATTTAGGCGCAAAATTGTCGCAGCGCGATGACCCGGAAGACGAGAAAGGCCTGCTCTCTTATGCGCTTACAGGCCGGCTAATAACCGGGACCCTGGTCCTTGAAATGGTCCTGGCCGCCACTTTTGCCTTCCGCGCAAAATTTCATGCCGGTACGGAGATAATAATAGATATCACCTGGGGATGTTGGCGTATATATTTTCCAGCAGCGCAGATTACCAGTATCGAAAAAGGCGCCAAAGACGGGTTAGCCAATATATCAGTAGGATTTCAAGCCAACGGTAGCTTAACCGAGAATGATGACGTGGTTATTGTGCATGGGTTATAAAAAAAGGGGGGGCGCACTGCGGCGAACCTTTTTTGGTGCTTTCGGGTTCACCGTTTTTAGGCATAGTTTGACCTATGCCTTGCACGCCCCCGTTACTTCTAAGTATTAATTATAGCATTAATTAAAAAGAAACTATTAAAAGGGAGGGGCAATGTATACCGGTCTCAACATTAACGAAACCAAAAAATTTATCTCAAAGAATGACCCGGATAAGGAGAATCCGACAATTTTTCACCTTGGGGCATTGGATCAAATTGTAAAGCAATACATCGAAGATAATACTATAAAATACGAAGCCAGTTCTTCTGATCCTGAGGCAGAGGCAATACCGAAAATACTTTTTGCAACACGCGCTCTCTTAATAGTCAAGTTCGGGATTAGAAAGATTGAGAATTTTATTAATCCTGAGACAAAACAAGTGGTAACTTTAGAATGCGAAAAAATAATTATCAATGACAGGGCTTATCTGGCCATGCCTGATAAAATAATAGCCATATTTCCTTACGGCGCCCTCATTGTAGAACTTGCCGAGGAAATATTAAAGCTTAATAGTTTAAGCGAGGGCGAAGCAAAAAACTAAAACTGGCAATCCAGTTGCCTAAGTTTAAGCTGGATTGCCGGACCTGCACTAAGGCGCAAAAGAGAGAGCGCGGATGTATGCAGGATAGCATAATCCCAAATGCGTGGGAGTTAGATGATTGGAAGTTTAGTCGGTGCCCGAAAAAATTAATTACTCAGCAAACCCATAGGTATATCCAGGCCTATAATTTTTATAAGGAGGGACATTTGCTACCGAATCCGGGGACATGGCCACAGCAACCTATAAAATTTATCGAGATTGTTGAGTTTATTGAAGGGATAACGATGGAAAGCGGTAAGGAATGAAGAAAAGAAGGAATAATCAAGAAAGCTTTTTAGGAGATTTTCGTAGGGCGATAGTAATAAGAGAAGCTAGAGCAATGGGGATACCCCAAAATAAAAAAATAGGTAGTATTATCCGAAGAAATATGACATTAAAAATGTTTAAATTACTCTTTTCACAATATATTTTTGTTGCATCTATAAAAATTTTAATATCCCCACCGATAAAGATTATAAAACAGATAATTAATATTAATATTGTTAGGCTTGTCCAGATAATTAAGAATTTCTTCATCGCTTTATCTTTTGTAAAGAGGATAACATATTCGAGGGGGATTGTCAATGCCTAAAAATAAAGAAATAGAGATAACCCTGACTCTTAAAGATGAAGCCACTAAGAAAATCCAAAGCTTCCGTAGTGGTGTTAAGGAATTTAGTAAGGAAACAAAAGATTCCTTAGCGCCTGTTCTTCAATTACGCCGTACTTGGATGTATACGAGCATAGCTATTGGAGCCACAGTAGGGACCTTTATAAAAGGCGCTCAGGAAATAGCAAAATTAAGGGAAGAATATATCAAACTCGATACTACCGCAATAAAACTAGGCATATCATCGGAGCAATTATCTAAAAAATTATATGGTTTTAATATCGGGACATTTTACGCAAGGATAGGGGTTGACCAGATATCAATCCTCTTTGACGATTTTAAAAATACAATAACCTTTTTAAAAACCAAAGCCGCAGAAGAAATAGGAAAATTTAATATCGATGCGAGAGCACAACAGATATTTCAAAAAAAGGGGGCTTTTAATCTTTCAGATAGGATGACCGAGAAGGGTTTCTTGGGAGGCATCCTCGATTGGTGGAAATCCGGGGAAGAAAGAAAAAAAATATTGGAAGAATCTAGGGAAGAGGCCAAAAAAGAAGCGTTAGAAAAAAGCACATTATATAATGAAATTCAGGCTATTAAGACTGGAAAGGCTACAGAAGCAGAAAACAAAATCCAGCAATTATCCTTATCTACTTATGAGTATCAAAAATACCTTTTAAATCAGGATTTAGAAAATTATAAAATAGCCGGAGTTAATAAGCTTAAACTCGCTGAATATCAAGCACTTCAAGAACGCCAAATCCTCTATGTCCGTTTCGGTTTTACCAAATGGAGTGACTATATGGACGGCAACTTCCGTTCAACTATCGGTTCCATGCGGGAAACACTCTCCACTTTCTTTAATGATACCTTTACTGGTGAGCTGCAGAAGGGGGAGGCATATTTTGCCCAGTTCGGCAATAACATCCTAAAAATATTCTCTCAGACGATTGCGGAGATGATCACCCGTTGGGCAATATTGGGAGAGGGATTCGGCAAGTCAGGTTTTGGCCAATGGGGAGGCATAGCAAGCTCTTTAGCAGGACTTTTCTCTCCCGCGGGCACTATAATCGGAGGTGTCGGAGGAATAACTACAATGACATCCCAATTCGGCAAAGTCTGGTCCCCATATAAAATGGCTGAGGGTGGCCAGGGCATCGTTAAAAAGCCCACCCTCTTTCTTGCCGGAGAGGAAGGCCCCGAACTCTATAGATTCGCGCCTGTTAACAAGATGAATAGCCAGGAACGCGAAGGAGGAAATTGGGAAATTCACATCCATAACGAGCCAACCTTTAGGTTTTGGGATATGGCAGATGTTTATGCCCATAAAAAAGAAATTATAGCAATATTCAGCGAATCTGCCAGATTGCAAGCCGGAGTAATAAAGGCCCTTAAGAAAAACTATAAAAAGGGATAAAAATGGAAAACTTCCCCTATAGTGGGATTATTTTTGTATGGATTCTCGTGCTTGTTCTAAAGTAATATTTTTACCATTGTCATCAGTAATAGCAATTATAATTTTGCATTTATGACATTGAAAAGCATAGCCATGATTCCGGTAATGCCCATAACTAGACAGAAGAGTAAAACAAGAGGGGCAATAAGCAGTAAGTTTCTTATCCCAATGAATACCAAACTTAGAAAAGAATTTAATCTTAACCTGTTTATGGAGATAAAGGATATATGCTAATTCCAAAACCGATATTACAAATAATAGGCCCGCTATTGATGACAGCAATCGTATGGATATCGCTGATGGTAGGCAAAGTAATAATAAAGGAAGCACATTCCACAGAATTGATCCTGCTAGGAATGTTAATAACGATATTATTATTGTTAGGGCTTTCGTTAGGAGTAGCTCTTTTATGCGTTCCTTTATTAACATGAAAGTGATTATAACATAAACCCTTGAAAAGGATATAGAAAAAAATGGAAAATTTTCCCTATAGCCCAGATTTCGGAGCCCGCTGCAAACCCCGCTATAATACCGAAAGCACCAAATTCGAGAACGAAACCGAAGAAACCCGCCTTATCACCTCAAAGAAGCTTCGCACCTGGCAAGACCTCCCCTTCTCAAGCCGTGACGCGGCCGAAATGGCTGCCGTCAATACTTTTTTCGATACCGTAAAAGAAGACCTCGAGGAATTCACCATAACCATATATGGAGAATCTGTAACCGGCAAGATTGAAAAAGACTCTTTCTGGTGCGTCCGTATTGGGTCAGTTGTATATAACTATGGCTTTACTTTCAGAGAGGTCCCCTAATGCCATTAGATGCCAATGACGCCTTTAAACAAGAAACCCGCAAACGCGCAACGCAGCCTATATTTCTATATACAATTTATGACTATGACGGTGCCGGAAGCAATAAATATTTCGCCGCTTATGATATAAACGTAACTTTCGGTGACCCTCCCATAGAATACACAAAATTTCCTGTTACCCACGATGAAATAACGGAGAATATCAGTGGGGAAATTGACAATACAAAAGTACAACTCTCCAATATATCCCGTCTAATCGAATATTATCTCCAGAATTATGACCTGCGCGGCAAGAAGATATCCATTAAGATGGTATTCGCCAATCTCCTGGATGATCCTGATACCTATATAGAATTCTCAAATTATATAGACAGCTATACCTCAAATGTCAAAGACGTAATTTTTAACATAATGAGCAAATTTGATATCTTTAATGTTCAAATTCCCGGTCGGATTTTTATAAAATCACATTGCCAGTGGTTATTTGGGTCTGTTGAATGTGGCCATACTATAGTAGGGGAAGAAACCTGTAATAAAACACGGAGCAGGTGCAGGGAATTAGCTAACCAGATGCGCTTCGGAGCATTCCCTTCAGCTCCAGGAGGGACCTCCTATGCTTAATCTTAGGCCATTCCTGGCAATCCCCTATAAACATAAGGGGAGGGATTTCAATGGTTGTGATTGTCTGGGGTTCGATATACTTTTCTATTGGGTGGTTCTTAAGAAAGTACTTCCAGATGTAGATGAAGATTATTCACCTAATTGGCAATTTAAGAATAAAAACTATTTTTTAGAGGGGTATTATAAAAATTTTGACAAGATTGAAAAACCGGAGACTTATGATCTCATAGTTTTTCAAAATAGGCAGGGTGTTGTTAACCATGGGGGGGTAGTTCTGGGTTATGGTAAATTTGTTCACTGTTGTAAAGACGGAGTCTTAGTTGATACTTATAACCGTCCGGAATGGAAAAAAAGAATAAATGGGTTTTATAGATTAAAGACATGAAAAGCAGAATAAAAAGAGATATCACGATAAGATTTATTCCTAATCTCCTTGCAGATGAAGGAAGGACATTACAGTCATTCCCCTATGACCGCCGGTGGACAATCCGTAGATATCTTAGGAAAGCAAAGGTCAATTTTGAGGGAATGCGGATTATGGTAAACGGGAATGCGGCAAAAAGCCTAAGACAACATCTCCAAAGCGGAGATGAAATTGTAGTTATCCCAGAGATAGGAATTGCTTTAGGATTTGCTGTTCCTTGGTTCATTGATGCTTTCGTTTTTTATGCTACAGCAGCAATAGCTATTGCCATAACAGTCTACTCCATTTATTCCGCTCTTACTACTAAAGTTAAAACACCTTCTTATGATATATCCGGAGAGGGCATTGATGAAGATTCCCCCAGCGCATCCTGGACAGGAGTTAAGACTGTCCGTGATCCCAACGGCTCAATCCCAATCATCTACGGCCGGAGGCTTACCGGAGGGACGGTAATAAACGAATTTATCTCAACTGACGGAGAAAAGAATTACCTTAATTCCTTAGTAGCCATAGGGGAAGGCCCCCTCAAAAGTATCACATTATCCCGTATAAATAAGAATGCCGCCGAAAATTTCTCTAATTATACTCTCGAAACTAAGCTCGGCACTAATGACCAGGTGCCAATCTCTAACTTCGAGGACCTGCATGATATCCACTCTTTAAGTGTCGAATTGGAAAAAGATGCCGCCTATACATATACAAGCGAGATATCTGACCTGGAAGCCTTTGAAATAATCCTAGGCCTCCCAAATGGGTTATATCAGCAAGATAGTTCCGGTAATCTAACTTCCTGGGACGTTACTTTTAAAGTTGAATATAAATTACATAGCGCAGGCGAATGGACTGACCTGGGGGGGACAACAATCAGCGGCAAAACAAGATCAACCTTACAGAAAATATTCCGTAAAGATGGCCTTACCGCGGGGCAATATGATATTCGTATAACAAGGACATCAGATAATTCTTCCTTGGATCCCGTAAAAAATGGTGACCTATATTTACAGGGCGTGGATGAAATTAACACAGATAACTTGTCATATCCTAACACTGGAGTGGTAGGAATAAAAACCCTGGCAATAAATGAGTTATCCGGGGATAGGCCAGAATATGAATTCCTTACGGAAGCACGTTTGGTATTGGTTCCCAAGATTATGAATGGGGCAGCAGAGGTAGATTGGGAGGATTATTATTGGGATCCTGATGCCGGAATATACAAACTTCTTGCAGACGATACCGCACTTACTTGGGATGGTGAAACTTATGTCGAACGTTTCAGCGCAAATCCTATTTGGTGCCTATACGATCTTATGACTAATACCCGTTTTGGTTTGGGCGATTATATTACAACTTCCGACCATGATTTAGATTATCTTTTAGAAATGTCTCAATATTGTGAAGAGCGCGTTCCCGATGGCGAAGGAGGCTATGAGAAGCGCTTTAGAATGGATGTCTGTATCGATAGTCCCCAACAAGCCTTAAACTTAATTATGCAGCTTTGCGGAATTTTCAGGGGAATGCCTTTTTATTCAGATCTGGGAAAAGTCAGAATCGCCATAGATAAACCCGATAACCCCGTTCAACTCTTTAACATGGGCAACATTGTCAAAGATAGCTTTTCCCAAAGCTGGGGTTCAAAAAGAGATATCCCCAATATTGTTCATGTCCAATTCGATAATGAAGATAATTATTATGAACAGGAGATGATTTCTGTTATAGATGAAGAGTCCCTCGTGGCAGGCGATCCAAAACGCATAAAACAGGTACGTTATTATGGTACCAAACTATCCTATGCAATACGTTTTGGCCGTAATATCCTCAAGACCGCTAAATATGTCAATAGGACAATAACCATAAAAGCTGGTACAGCCGCCCTTATTCGCCAATGCGGCGAAGTCATTGATATAGCCCATGACGTCCCCCAGTGGGGGTTTTCCGGATGTGTATTATCCGGCAGCACAACAACCAAGGTCAAACTCGACCGCACAATAGAAATTGAAGCAGCAAAATCTTACGCCATAAGGGTCGACTTTGCCCAACTTAATGAGGATGGCTCCCCAAGATATGAAGAAAGAGTTGTTACCGACCCCCCGGGAAGCTATACAGAAGTAAATGTAAGCGAAGCCTTTTCTTCAGCGCCTTTAAAGAATGATTCTTATTCTTTCGGTGAATTAAATAAATTGGTTCTTCCCGCGCGCATTGTATCTCTAAAAAGGCAAAGAGGGGGAGAAGTAGAAATCGAAGTCCAGGAATATAATGAGGATATTTACGATGATACGGCCGTAACTATTCCAGTAAGAGAATCATCCTCTTTATCCCCGGATACCCCTGACGTCACGGACCTGCAACTTACCGAGCGCATAGCCAAACTTACCGATGGATCCATAGAAGACGTCATCGATGTATGGTTCCAAAGGCCCGTTTTAACTACCTATAAAATCGGCGTCTACCAGAAGGCAAGGATCTACCTTTCCGATAATAACGGCGCCAGCTGGGAATATAAAGGGGAAACAAACGATATACATTTCGCAATTATCGGCGGCCTGAAAGACGGTGTAACCTATACAGTAGCTGTTGTATCCATCGCCGCTAATGGCAAAGAAAACCCGGTATCTACCAGCCCTTCCACAACCATAAATTTAATCGGCAAATCCGCTGCCCCCAGTGACGTAACAACATTCCTGGTCAACCAGAGCCGCGATAGGCTTTATTTCGGCTGGACAAATGTAACCGATGTTGATCTTAAAGGATATGAAATAAGATATGGTAATGACTGGGCCTCTGGGTATGTAATTGTCTCTGATAAGAAAGGGAATAGTCATATAGAACTTAATTTCAGGGAAGGCAGCGCGCAGAAGTTCTTTATCAAGGCAATAGATACTTCCGGCAATTATTCCGAGAATGCCACTGAAGCAACAGTCACGATAGATAACATCCCCTTTACCAATATCATAGAAAGCTATCAGGAACAGACAGGTTGGGCCGGAACGAAAAGCAATACAACCAAAGTAGGGGATAACCTTGAAATTTCCGACGGGCAATTAAGCGGCACATATATAACTCCCGAACAGGATGTAGGGTATGTCGCCACTTTTAAAATAGGTATCGAAACCGTAGTTACTGCCGCTGGAGATAGGGAGTTTGACGATGACGAAGAGGCGAGGTTCAGCGACAGCGAAACATCCCGGATGAGCGGCGAAGAAATCTCGGGCGCGGTAAGTTTTGAAATCAGGACATCCGAAGACAACATCACCTGGACAGACTGGGCTGCTTGGCAGGCAGGAGACTACAAATGCCGGTATTTTCAGCTCAGGATGACTATGACAAGAGCCTCACTTTCGCAGGACCTGGAATGCTCTGAATTTAATTATTACGCAGATTTGCCGGATGTGGATGAATTCAGTGAAGATGAAGTCACAGATGCGGGCGCAGGAAAAGAAGTATTATTTACAAAAGACTTCCATGAAGCCCCCTCAGTTAACATAGATATCTTAACCGGCGATGGATTTGTGCACAAGTTCAGCGCTATCCCGGATTTAACGGGATTTACCGTGAAACTATATAAATTAGATGGGACCGCAGTGACAGGGCAGTTCAAATACCACGCGCATGCGGTTTAGGAGGGAAAATGGCCAAAGAGATAATTCCTTATAGATTAGTGGTTACTTACAATGATGAAGGTAGTGTAAAAAGCAGTATTTTACAATACCGCATCCGGGAAGACGGTAAGATGGATGAAAGGAAATTTTATACCATGTCGGTAAATAATGGAATTGAACCGGCAAAATTACAAAGCATTTCAGCAGCAAGCATAAGCCACGTAGAAAAAGGAGAGAAAATAATATGAGCGAAGAACTAAACAAGACAAAAATCGCCGTCGGGGTAACCGCAATTATAGCCACTCTTATAACAATCTTTTTATGGATAGCAAAACTTAAATGGAAAAAGAAGATAGCGTTCTGGGTTGCTATTGTTCTGACCATAATCTCCATAGGCTTATGGATATGGTATGTGAATTTACCCAGCTTCCAGGATACAAATAAGTCTTTTGAGCAAATAGAAGAGAGCTTCGATTCTATAACGAAAGGAGATTTAGAATGAAAAGATTAACAAGAATATCAGGATTAGTATTAACGGGGTTGTTTTTTACTACGCTCTGTTTTGGGGCCTGGGATAAAACTAAGCCCGCGAATAATGAGAAATTAAAAGATACCCCAGCGGAAGTTAGGGATAACTGGGAGGCGCTGGAATTAGGCACGGATGCAGCCTTGCAGATCACTAATGCCAAGGTTTCGGCGACAGCAGGGATAGTAGATACTAAACTCGCTACAATTTCAACGGCCGGAAAGGTAAACGGGGCTGCTTTAACGGGCCTGGCAAGCATCCCTTCGGGGGCAGGCAGTATACCTAATACTAATTTAGCAACTATCAATACTGCAGGTAAAGTTGATGGTGCGGCATTAACAGGTTTGGCAAATATTCCCGCAGGTGCAGGTGTTATTCCTGCGGCAAATGTCCCCTCAACTGGATTTACTTTACCCTCAGGCGCAGTATTTTTTATGATGACAGGCTCTTGTCCTGCTGGGTCAACAGATGTAACAGCAACTTATTCTAACAAGTTTATCAGAGTCAATGCTACGCAAGGATCAACAGGGGGTTCTGATACTCTTTCAATATTAGAAGCAAATCTCCCAAGCCATACTCATCCTTCGGGGACATTAACGGCAGCAAGTGCTGGTGCGCATACACATACTATGTCTTTTGGAAATGTTGCGAATTCCGGTCAGGATATATTTGGTTCAGGTAATTCAGGCAATAAAGCAACATCAAGTGCAGGCGACCATACTCATACTATATCTGGTAATACAGGTTCAGCAGGTTCCGGATCGGCAGCAACAATAACAAACCCCTATGTAACCTGTAAAATGTGCCAAGTGAATTAAAGAAAAATAATTACTAAAAGGAGCAGTTCTATGAAAAAACCTACGAATAAAATAATTAATTTACTTTTAATCTTAGGACTAATATTCCCTACAAACTTATTGGCCTATGAGCCTTCGGCAAAGCAGATAAAAACCGATACTACCAATTTTAACGGTAAGTTATCTACTGCGGATACCGATACCCAGAAGGCATTGGATACTGTGGATAACTTCAGTTTTGAAGCACCCCTTACTTTCACTACGCCCTTATCCCGTTCTACCAACACAATCTCTATCTTACAGGCCGGCACGAACACAAGCGGCTATTTATCCTTTACCGATTGGAATACTTTTAATAATAAACAAAATGCCGGGGCCTATCTTACAACAGAAACAGATCCCGTCTGGGGAAGTGCTAAAACAGGATACTTTAAGAAAGATACTGATGATTTAGACGACATATCCACAGGAACAACCAATATCCATTTTACGCCTTCACTAAAATCAAATTATGACACTGCCTATGGCTGGGGGGATCACGCTTCTGCCGGCTATCTTATCAAAGCAAGTGACGATTCTGACGATATAACCGAAGGCGCCTCTCATCTATTTACCACCTCTACCGAGAAATCAACCTGGAGTGGAAAACAAGACGCATTAGGATTTACCCCAGAAAATATATCCAACAAATCCACCGATACAACCTTAGGCGGGGAAAACCCTTCCGATACCTTATATTCCACACAAAAAGCAATCAAAACATACGCCGACCAGCTGATTGCCGCAGCCAACGCTACAGTCTATAAAGGCGCCATTGATTGCTCACTCGACCCCAATTATCCCGCTGCCGATGCGGGAGATTTATATAGGATTTCCTTTTCCGGTAAAATCGGCGGGTTATTAGGTATAGCAGTCGAATCCGGGGATATGATTATCTGCCTTGAAGACGAGACACCATCAGGAAATCAGGCAACTGTCGGTATTTACTGGAATGTAGTTCAGGCTAATATTGATGGGGCCGTAATCGGTCCGGCTTTGGCCACAGATGGATATTTTCCTTTATGGGATGAAGCATCGGGAAAATTATTAAAGAATTCAACCTATCAGCCAAGTTCGTTTTTTATCAAGGCAACAGATGACCTTGATGACATTTCTGCCGGCACTACAAATGTCCATTTAACCACTACCCTAAAGTCAAATTACGATTCCGCATATAGTCATATCTCATTAACAAATAATCCCCATTCAGTTACGGCCACCCAGGTAGGCCTGGGAAGTGTAGAGAATACCGCTTTATCTACCTGGGCGGGAACAGCAAACATTACTACCCTTGGGAATATTTCTTCCGGTTCAATTCCATTTTCATTACTTTCTTCCGGCACCAACACCCAAGCGCAACTGGTTATAAACACGGGAGCAAATATAACCTATGCCGGAAGCGGCAATATCAATGCCACCCAATTATTAGGCAATACCTGGGCTATCCCGGGGACCATCGGATCTACCACGCCAACTACGGGGGCATTTACTACGCTGACTGCTACCGGAAATGTTGGGATTGGTATTACTAATCCTACCGCACCGTTGCAGATAATAGGTAATCTTATATCTACGACTGGGACATTCACTACCCTTAAAGTCAATAATAATTTAGTGACCGTTTCTGGGGCTTCTACCATATCACAGGATTATTCAACGACAGGTTCTCCACAATTCGGTAAATTAGGCGTGGGGATTGCGGCAAGTTCAGCTTATGGATTAAATTTAGCAGGGACACCTACTTCAAGTATGCTGAATATAGCAGGAAGTGTTAGTGGGACGAGCGTCACTGGGATTACCCTTACATCTACTTTAACTCAAACTTCTACTGGTGCTTATGGGTTTAACTGTATCCCTACTATAAATATAGGAAATGATTATGCCGCTCCTCCTGCAATCATCAGGGCAGCAGGAATTCTACAAGCCACAACGAATGTAAGTTGGGGTTTAGGTATAAATAACAATACCCAAGTAGGGGGAAGTCCTGGATATACTTTTGCACAGGTAACTGGTAATCTGGCAAAAGTTACTAATTCTGGGGATTTCGCAGGAACGGTTACATTAGCGCAATGCTTCAATGCGGGGAATGGGACAGCAAACATAGCAGGGACTTATGTCGGTATGGATATAGACGCCCTTACCGCAGGGACTACAAATATAGGTTTGAGATCGCAAACAGCAAAGGCGGCTAACAGGTGGAATTTATATGTCTCAGGGACTGCGGATAATTATTTTGCGGGCAACGTCGGCATCGGGACGACAAGCCCCTCGGGACGTTTGCACGTAGCAGGGACAGGAAATGTCATTTTCAATCAATCAGGCAATGTCGGTATCGGGACGACGGGGCCTTCTCAGAAATTAGAAGTAGATGGGACAGTGAAAGCCACTGCCTTTGAGGGAGACGGCAGCAGTTTAACCAGCGCAGCCGGCTGGAGCACCGGGACAGGAAAAGTGTACGCAACCAATGCATCGGACAACGTCGGCATCGGCACGACAGGACCGGCACAAAAATTAGAAGTCGCCGGCAATATCCAGGCCACCACAGGTATATTCTCCACCTTAACCGTAGGCGGCTCGCCTGTCTTAACCAGCTACACTGAA